>JBCBZF010000574.1:0-4744 GCA_039815525.1 Bacteroidota bacterium
CATGAGTTCATACCGGATGACGAGAAAAGTCCATTTGTCACCGATAAAATCAAGGGCATAACTCACCGGGCAATCAGATCTCATAACAGATGTATTTTATTCGGTTGCATTTTGCAACTGAATGTGTATATTTGTTTGGTTGCAAAATGCAAGTTAATCAAAAAGACGCATAAAACCGGAAAAAATGGAGACCATACAGATTCGCTTTGACCAGCATCAGAAAAGTCATTGGACCGATCAAGAGACGAAAAACGTCCGCTTGCTGATTGATTTTGTCCAGCAACTCATGAACAACCACGATTTTGAGCAGGTGCTCAAAGAGTTTAACAATTCTCGCTACCGCCAACACAATCGTAGCATCCCGGACGGGATGGAAGCCCTGGTCAAATATGTGGCAGACTTCGCGAAGCGATATCCGGATTATACCTACGACGTCAAACACATTCACGCCGACGGCGATATTGTGATTTTTCATTCTCATATCACCACCAGCAAGAAAGATCGTGGTGATGACAGCAAAGGCATCAATGTCAGTGATACCTGGCGGGTTGAAAATGGTCAGATCGTAGAGCATTGGGATTCGCTACAGCCGATCAACGGTTTTTTGCGCTTCCTTTTCTGGGTAATTGGCGGGAAGGTCGCCAATCGGAATGGGGTGTTTTAGTAAAACGGTTTCTTCCTACATGATTCCGGCAGAATCCAGACTGACGCTTTTAAGATTATCATTTGAGGCTCTTAACATCCCTTTCGCGCTAATGAACCCTTCAAAGGGTTCGGCGAGCTACCCGTTAACCCCTTTGAGAGGGGGGAGCGACGGAAGGGGATGTTCCCAAAGTACCCAAACGGTTACCACCGGATTCATTCAAAAAATGCAGGCAGAATAAAGGTTTCGACGTCTTATCTTGCAGATAATCGAATCTTCATCCCTGTCATGAAACGAAATCTCTTCCGACTCCCCAGCTTTTTCCTCCTCATTGCTTCGGTGCTCCTTCATGCTAGCGCCTGCATCAGTCAGAGCAAGACGAAGCCAGAAGTCGCTCGGAAGATCAATTCTCCAATTGATACCGACTTGCGTTTGCGATTTACCTCTGGTGTTCGCGCCATTCTGGAAGACAGCCACGGCAATATCTGGTTTGGCAGCAATCAGGAAGGTATCTGCCGCTTTGATGGAGAGAGCTTGACCTATTTCACCCTCGCAGATGGCCTCAGCAACAATCAAGTGCGATCTATCTATGAGGATGCAAATGGCGTAGTTTGGTTTGAATGTGGGAAAGGACTCAGTCGATATAATGGCGGAAGACCTGACGTTGTGTTGGGGCGAAGCTATTCTGCAAAGAATGACTGGCAGAGCACAAAAACCGATCTCTGGTTCAAAGGTGACGAAATGAGTGCCTACAACAACCTGGAAGGACAGCCGGGCGTCTATCGCTACGATGGGAAAGAGTGTATTTTCCAGCAATTCCCCCTGAATGGGCCGGCTGCGGTTTCTGATCTTTATTCTTTTTCAACTGAAACCCCTAAAATCAACTTATCTCAATATTCTGTCTCCACTCCCTTTGTAAGAGGGAAACATGGTCGACTCTGGTTTGGAACCTATGGAGCGGTTTTTGGCTATGATGGAACCAATTTTACCACCATCGATGACAAATCCCTGGGGCGGAATGAGGAAAACGGCTATTTGCATGTACGGAGCATCTTTGAGGATAGCCAGGGGCGGCTCTGGATTGGCAACAATGGGATTGGCGTGATGCTGTATGAAGGAGATTCGATCACTCATTTTTCAGAAAAACACCATCTGATCTCTGAAAATAGCGGACGTAGGGGTGGGTATCGTTCTCCGCCGGGCAGTCTTGAACATGTTTTTTCCATTGGTGAAGATGCCGATGGGAATATCTGGTTTGGCGACCGGGATACAGGTGCCTGGCGCTTTGATGGCGAGACTTTCCAAAATTACACCATCGAAGATGGACTGACCACAACGCACATTTGGCAGATTTACCGTAGCAAAGCGGGAGAACTGTGGTTTGCTCTGAGCGATGGGAGTGTGAGTCGGTTTATGGGACAAGGCTTTGAACGGATTTTTTGAACCAAAATGAGCATCCTTTTCGTCTAATGCATGCCCCCATGAGCGCGAACTGCTGATTTGTGTGAAGCGAGTGGTTACCCGTTAAAGGTAAGATGATATATTCGCCAGCACATGATAAGCTAAATCTCCCCCTACTACGTTGTTAGAAGAGTCCGTCTCATATTGCCCATGAAACTTCACCTACTCCTCAGCCTGCTCCTCCTTCTTGCCTGCCAGGCAAACAGCCAGAACCGCATCCACATCAACATTCCCACCGCCGAAGCAGAAACGGAATACATCTGGCAGAACATCCGGGACATTCAATTCTTTGAACAGCATGGCTACCAATTGAGTCTTCCGCAGGGACCACTGATGGAAGAGCTCAAACAGAAAGCCAAAGCCAGTCGGCTAAGTGATGAAGATTATGCCCGCTTGAAGCGCTTTGTAGCAGAAAAAGTGTACCGAAAAGCCGATTATCAGACAGGTTTCGACAAGATCCATCAACAGTTGGAACTGATTAACAAGATGGTCAATCAACTCAAGCCCGCCGAATTTCCCTGGGGATTCGCATCTTTTGAGACCTATCAGGTAAACCTGACCTTATACGGACCAGGTGGTAGCTACAATCCGGATGAAGGCTCCATCCTCCTTTACACCACGCCAGATGGACGCTTTAAAAACTATGACAATCCCGCCAATACCATCATCCATGAGATTGTCCACATTGGCATTGAAGCAGACATTATCGGTCAATACAATGTGCCGCATCCACTCAAAGAACGTATTGTGGATACCTTCGTATCATTATACTTTGGTCAGGATCTGCCTGATTATCGCATCCAGAACATGGGCGAAACCCGATCTGATCAATACCTGAAAAAGAAAGATGATGTGAAGAAGCTGGAACAGATTGTTCAGGGGATTTTGAAAGAATAGATACAGCACCGCATGACCGAACATGAGTTCAAAACTTTCTGGCAAAAACAGTATCCTGAAGCCTACCCGATCAAGCATGAACTAAAATGGGTGTATCCCAAGCGCTGGCTTCGCATGCATAGTCTGCCGGAATCAAAGCGATATGCAGACACGGAAGCGGAGTATCAAATCATCCTGCGTCGGCAAAATCAACTGCTGGATGCGTTAATCGGGGAAGGGACCTTCATATTTAGCTCTTTTCTCCAATACACAGAGGATCTGTCAAATATTCATTATCGCCAACTACCTGACTTTACCGCGTTTCAAAAAACATGGACGATTGACCTACATCAGGAACGCCCTGAGGAACATGAGTCTGACCAGCCGATTGATATTTTTGTCAAGAGGGAAAAATGGCAAAGTGGGGGAAAAGATGAGCTGCTACGGGCCATTGCCGATGATGTGGTCCGGGTGATGTTTATCTGTCCATCGAAAAACTGTATTGTCGCGCCTTATGATGGGGGCGTGGATGTGATTGTGGATTCAACGGATAGACGGGATGCTCTCAAACAGAAGTACAAAGATTGGCTTTCCGCGACTGAATCCGGCCTGTAAGTGAATCAGGATGGACAGAACCACTTCGAGCCTTTGAACCCAATAAAGGATTGACCGTTAAAGCTGTCAAAAGATCCGGAAAAGCAATGTCTGTAGACAAGACCGGGCTTTTTTATTTTCTAAGGCACACGCTACCACCACAAGCATGCACAATATTCACCACTATTTTTCCGGAATTGACGCATTTTCATACATTTTCCTGAATCTTTAAACCATTAATCAAATCATGATCATGAAACGCATCATCTTGATAATCTTATGTATGGGCACCATTGCTTATGGCCAGCAAACCAGTCAATTTTTGGAAGGTGTCGAGAATCATCCTTCCCGTCGATTTGAGCTGAAAGCAGCCAATGTCGTTGATCAATATGATCAGCATGACTTTTCGGTCTTGCTCATGCCGCAATCGAGCTTTCTCGGCTTCATTGGCGACAATTACAAAAGGATCAAAATCGATTTTTCATCTGTGGAAAAGTCAACTGAAGCAGCCCGCTTGTATGACATCAAGGGACAATCTGCTGTTGGTCGCAACACCTGTGATTTCGATGGCACCCTCAATATCAGGAAGGTAAGAGAGTATCAAACCCTTCATCTGGGTGTGGACAATATGTATGCGGACAGCGGCATCGTTTCACAAGGCGTGCTGATCGCAGACTACGAACTCAATGAAGCCGAAGAACAGAAATATTCTGGCACCTTTGAAGGGGTGATGGTTTTGTGGTTTTATGTAGACCGGGAAGGAAAGCTGAAAATTGACAACATCGAAAGCTTTTCCGACAGCTACAAAAACAATCAGTTTGTTGGAAGCTGGACGCAGTACAATCCCGCCAAAACCAAAATTTGCAATTGGGGCGAGCATCGGATTCCCAACTCTGGTGATCTGGACATTGGCGCCGGGGAGTTTTCGGTCAATCCAAAATACTATGAATTGGGTTGGGAAGAGTTTGATATACGGAAGTGATGCATTCAGCTGGATAAGACGGCGCATTCTTCTCGTAGACAATACAACCCACACAAGATGAAACCCATCCTGATCAGTACCATACTGATGCTCCTATCGCTTTGTTCTTTTGGGCAATCCCGTCAGCTGACGGATTACGATTACAACAGGAGTGGAGCCATCAAATTGACCTTTGTTGCTGAAATCGA
>JBCBZF010000611.1:0-4487 GCA_039815525.1 Bacteroidota bacterium
ATTATGATGATCCCAATGTTGGCATCATTCGCAACGATTTTACTGATACTGATATCGCCTTTTCTCCAAATGTAGTGGGCGGCATCAGCCTGAACTGGCGTCCCATCAAAGCCGTCGATGTACAGCTTTTCAATAAGTACGTTGGGCGGCAGTTTTTGGACAATACCAGCAATGAAGACCGGACGCTGGATGCCTTTTTTGTAACGGATTTTCGGGCTAGCTACAGCTTGTTTCCAAGCTGGGCAAAGGAAATCCGGATTGGATTCCAGGTTAATAATTTGCTCAGTGCCAGTTATGAACCAAATGGCTATACTTTCAGCTACAAAGCAGGCGGCAGCATCATCACCGAAAACTTTTATTATCCAATGGCACCAGCCAATGCAATGGCGAATCTGGTCATTCGTCTGTGATGCGCTTTTTGCCCTTTCATGACATCAGACAGCACAAGCGGGTGGTGGTGGTAGACAGCCGCCATCCGCTTGCTTTGATGCTTTCCCATTGGCGCGGTGCTCAGAATCCTACAGGACTGGAAGACGACACCAGCACAGGGATTGTCCTCAACGCCATTCGTACCCGACACGATTCGCTTTCATATGATTGGGTAAGCAACAATCATTTCGACATTGATGGTTTTCTGGGTGTCTGGGCGATGCTGTATCCTGAAAAAGCACTGGTGCATGAAAGCACCCTACGAGAAGCAGCGCTGATTGGTGATTTCCGGGAGTACAATCCTGCGCGGGAAGGAGCCGATGCTGCCTTGAAACTGGTATGCTGGATCAATCACTTGGAGAAAACGCACTTTTATCAACCGTTTGGCGAGAAGGATGAGGCCCGATCCTGTGTGCCCAAATATCATTATTTCCTCCATCGACTCGCTGCCTTTCTCGATGAGCCGACACGTTTTGAGGCAGACTGGCAAGAAGAATATCAGATGATTCAAACGCACTGTCAGCAGCTGACCCGAAGTGAAATAGATACCGACATTCGTTTGCTAAGGGTGGAGGCGAAAGAACCGCTTCATTATTATGCCTTATTTGGGCAAAGCAGAGAAGCAGACATGGTGTTGAGTCAGTATAGCGGCAATCGCTACGAGTTGGAATATACTTATACCAGTTGGGTAGACACCGCCCATCGGCTTCATTTCCCCCGGCTTCATTTTGACCCATTGGCCCAACAATTCAATCAGCTGGAAGAAAATGGATGCTGGGTAGGGGACAGTATCATGGATACCGGTCCACAACTCCGTCTGGAAAGAAAAGGTGATCAGCTGTCCAAAGCTGCTCGCTATGCCCATCCATTTGAACGGGAGATCCATGCTTCATCCATCAATCCAACTACATTTGCTAAGATGATCCGGGATTTCTATCATGAAAAACTGGCGTTCCTTTCTCCTATGAGAAAATGGACCTGGGCGGCAATGCGTTCCGCCAATGAAAAAGTTGCAAAACGGATGGACTAGCGAATTCGAATCTGTTGACCAACTTTGAGATCCTTGGCGTTCAGCCCGCGATTAAGAGAGCGAATGCTTTCCACACTCACACCCGGATATTTATTGGCAATGCCCCAGAGCGTTTCGCCATTCCTGATGGTGTGGTAAGTTCCGCTGCCACTCTGGCGAGTGGTACTACGAGAACTGGTCTTCTTAGTCGAAGTGGACGCCCGATTAGGGTTGGTATAGATTTTAGGCTTCTGACCAGTCTTGATCCGGTAGCGACGCAGGTTATTCCACTGGGCAATGGAGCGTGAACTCACCCCAAATTTTTCGGCAATGGTACTCACGGCATCTCCGGTCCGGACCGTATAATACACCAGTTTTTTTCCACGTGGGGCGGAAGAAGTCCGTCTACGTGAACTGCTGCGTCCGGCTGTGGTGCTCTTGCTGGCGACTGGCGCAATGTACTGATTGCGTTTGTGGCCGTAGCGTGCACGGATGGAGCGTTCATTGGCCGCAAAATACTCCGCAGTTTTACGTGGGACTTTGAGTACATAAGGCCGGGAAGTATATGGAATGCGGTCCAGCTTGAGTTCCGGATTGAGGTTTTTCAGCACGTGGACATCCGTTCCTGACATGTCCGCGATTTCTTTGAGCGTGATATCCAGTTTGTTGAGGTGAAGAGTGTCCTGGTAGATGCTGAAATCGACAAAAACTGGGTAAATATTGTGGTCTGAAGCATGCTCGAAAACGTACGTCGCAGCAATAAAAGCTGGCACATAGCCACGCGTCTCGCGTGGAAGATATTCACGGATTTCCCAAAAGTTTCTTTTGCCACCTGATCGGGCAATGGCTTTCCGCACATTACCTGGTCCGCAGTTATAAGCCGCAATCGCCAGCAACCAATCGCCGAACTCCTCGCGTGCGTTTTTGAGATATTTGAGAGCGGCCTGTGTGGACTTGAGCGGGTCCTTACGCTCATCAACATAAGAATCGATTCGCATACCGTAGAGCCGGGCAGTACTAAGCATAAACTGCCAGAGACCGGTTGCACCAACCCTTGAACGGGCATGGGGATTCAGTGCGCTTTCTACCACCGAGAGGTATTTGAGCTCCATGGGCATGCCTTTTTTGTCGAGTTCTTCTTCAAAGAGCGGAAAGTATACCCTGGAAAGTCCCAGCATCCTGGCTACCTGATCCCGCTTTTGAACACTGTAGGCATCGATGTAGCGCTGAACATAGACATTGTAATCCATCGGAATAACCGTTGGCAAATCATACAGTCTGGCACGGATGGTAGACTGTGAATAGCGGGGTACATCGGTGGCCCGGAAGTGATTGGTATTGTACAGAAGGGTGTCGAGTCGGGTAGAAGTTGGCTTCTCGAAACGATACTGCTGAGCAAACTGATCAATCGATTCCCCAATGGGATTGCCATTCAATGTGGTGGATACGGCTCCACGTGTATTGGCTGCAAACCCTTCTTCAGAAAGAAGTTTGCTTTGGGAAAAAAGAAGAGAATGTGCGAGAAAAAATAGTGTAAGCGCGAACAGACGTGGGTTCATCTTAGCTGGGTTTGGAAGTAGCGCATGGGGGCGCAAGGGTTAAAAATACAGTAGGAATGCGAGAATCCCGAATTTTGGAAAAGAATTTCTGACGGGTCGCGTAAGGCTTGAAACAGAATAAACCCCTGGCCGATGTAAGCCTGAATCTGGCGGAAGAAAGAACTCGATACAATTCAAGCTTAGGATAATGACTCTATGAAAAGTCGCCTCGTGATATGGTTTTTTTTATGTAAAAAAATATCTTGCTTTGTCAACAATCTGGGTCGCGCTTCATACGTGAATATCAGGTTTTTATATATTCAGGCCGGGCAACCTTTCTATCTCCCAACGCTTCTTTTCATGTCTTTGCTAGATAAAATCACTGCGCTGCAATCTGTTAACACGCTTTCCAAACATGAACATTTGGTCAACGGGATAACAGAAGCCATTGATGCAAAGATCCTCAGCAAAGGTGATCAGCTCCCCTCGATTAATGTCATGGTCAAGGAACTTGGCTATGCCCGGAAAACCATCGTCAAAGCATACGAAGAACTAAAGTCCCGGGGCATCGTCGAATCGAAGCAGTTTAAAGGCTATTATATCCTCAGCGAAGAGACTCATCTGAAAATGAAGGTCGCCTTGTTGTTGTATGCCTTTCACAGCTTTCAGGAAACTTTCTACAATACTTTCCGGGATCATTTGGGGGATAATGTGCAGATGGATGTCTTTTTTCATCACAACAATCCAGAGCTGTTTGAAACCATTCTTTCAAACATTGAGAAGCGCTATGGAATGTATGTAATTGCCCCGATTCAAAGCCCAACGGTATCGGCACGTCTGAAAGACTTTCCCCCTGAAAAACTGTTGCTGGTTGACCGATATCTCCCTCTTGGCCCTGAATATTCCTACATCGCACAGGAATTCGAACAAAATACTTTCGAAAAACTGGGTCGCCTGCTGCCCCAAATTCAAAAGTATGAGCATCTGATGCTGTTGTTTCGGGAAGACGCAGATTATCCAGAAGGAATCAGAAAAGGCTTTGTAAAGTTTCTGGAAAAACATGGAGTTGAAGGCTCTATTCGTGAAGCCTATGAAGTGGGTACCCTGCAAAAAGGCTATGCCTACCTTTTCATCAGCGACAACAATCTTTTTCTACTGGTGCGGGACTGCCTGAAAGAAAATTTTACCATCGGGGAAGATGTTGGGATTATCTCCTGTAACGAAAGTCTGACCAAAGAGATCATCGCCAGTGGCCTCACGACGATGTCTACTGATTTTGTGGAAATGGCCCGCAAAGCAGCAGAATTTGTCAACACCCGCAAACCCATACAGGAAATCATTCCCACCCGTCTGATCAAACGGAAATCGCTCTGATCACCTACCAATATTTCTGTTCTGACGGCTGCTTTTTTCAAGCAGACTTGGGACATCGTTGCGTTGTTGCGTATGTATAGTGCGGAGGGGGTCCCCGTCGGTCGTTTGAGGTTGTCAAAGTCGGGCGGTATGTGCAG
>JBCBZF010001319.1:0-1523 GCA_039815525.1 Bacteroidota bacterium
GCTTTTGGCAACGGCGTCCAATCGCTTACACCTGGCACTTGGCCCATCGGGTCATATTTGGGAATGGCTGTGGCTTGGGACGCACCGCGGGCTTTAAAGTGACCGGTGTGTGGGTTGGTGCTTCTGATCGCAGGGTACACTTTCGCTCCATTAAATATGGTCAGGGTGCCAATATGTCCCTCCCAATCTGGGGCTTGTATATGCAAAAGGTCTATGCTGACAATGACATTGGCTTGCCCCAGGATCCCTTCCAGCCACCCAAAGGTGTGAAACTGGATTTGACCTGCGAGGACAAAGTTGAAGAAGGTGGGACCGGAAATGGGAAAGATGATCCGGACGAATTTGAGGGAGACGGATTTTAGCGAAGCAAAAGGAGTGGACAGAGAGGTGCGCGTTCCTTAAGCTTCTGATGAAATAAAGAGAGCTTGTCAATCAGATCCTATTTGATTGACAAGCTTTTGTCTTTTGTTGGAAAGAATAGGCGAAAAGTAAATGGACGAATTACTAGACTCTTTAGGGATTGATAGACTTGATTCATTTATCTATGAATATGGACCTGTAACAATTGATTGGTGGGATGCTGAATACGAGACGACCATCGAAATAGAAGTGCATCAAAATGAAGAAGGCTTTTGTGGCATAAGTGTCTTCTTCTGTCCAGAGTGGGAAGGGATCGTGGAAAGGACATTGGTGTATACAGCCTGCTTCAAGGCAGGTTCTTTGGGGCAGCCAGCGCTCATCGCGGAAAAGATTTATCAAGCGTTATTGGGTTCGGAGACTTTTACATTCTCAAAACCGCAAAACGCCTATATCATTGATTTGTATGAAGATGCGGAAAAAGCGTTCAGTGCAATATCGAAGCTCATTGCAAATAAGAAGCCGACCTATTTGGTGGATTTGAAAGCCAGGGAAGAAGAGAATGAGCCGGCTCCGCTTGAACCAGGCAATACCCTGGATCATTTTATTGCAATGATGGAGGTAAATTCGATGGAGTTTACAGAGGAAAAAATCATCGAAAATATAGAGATAAGCATTGCGCTGGAAGGTGCCGAATACCTTTCGTTACTGAAAAAAGATGTGATTGATGAGATCCCGCAACCAATTAAGGAAGAATATGATTTGGATGACGAAATGATTGGATTGTTTAAAAAGACAATCCAGGGCTACAAAATCGTGTGAACTGGAAGCATACATCTCGCTCCACTTAGCTCGCTCCCCGCACCTATTCACTCCCCCCGAAACCGCTCCAAACTCTGCCCCTGAATCGCAGCTGCCATCACCTCTGGAAAAACATCCGGGCTACAGCCAAAAGTAGGGATATCCATGGCGCGGAATGACTGTGCAATTTGATGATCAAAAGAAGGTTTGCCCTGATCACTCAATGCCAGCAGACAGACGAGTTTTACCCCGCTTTGCCGCATGCTACTGGCTCTTTGTAAGAGCTTTTCTTTGCTGCCACCTTCGTACAAATCCGTGATCAGAACCATGATGGTGTCCTTGGGTCTGCTGATCAAATTCTGACA
>JBCBZF010000105.1:0-10240 GCA_039815525.1 Bacteroidota bacterium
GGCCCGCGCGATCAAATCGCGGGTCGTGATCGACAGAGCGTCACCGCCAGATACCTGAAGAACTTATTGACGCCGAGCCTGGAACTAAAGAGGACTTCGAGCTTGAACTCCTCTCCTATCTTGTTGCTAAGTATGAACGGACGTTGCATCCCTTGCGTGAGCAGAATCCCATCGAAACCATCAAGTTCCGGATGGAGCAGATGGGACTGTCTAAGGCTGACTTAGCCAAACAAGCTTTCAACGGCCATCGGGGACGAGTAGGTGAGATTATCTCTGGGAAACGGAAACTCACCCTCCCTATGATCAGAAAGCTGAGTGAAGTACTACGTGTGGATCCCAAATACCTCATCGCAGACTATGGCAACTGAAGAGAAAAAACGAGTTGGTATCTGGATACGAGTTTCCACTGAGGACCAAGCCAGAGGCGACAGTCCAGAACATCACCTCAAACGAGCCCAGATGTATGCTGAGTTCAAAGGCTGGGAGATCGTGGAGACGTATCGCTTAGAGGGGGTGTCAGGAAAGTCAGTGGTTGAGCATTTCGAGGCGAAACGAATGATGGCCGATATTCGCCGAGGACACATCCAGGGCCTAATATTCTCAAAGCTGGCAAGGCTCGCCAGAAATACCCGACAACTGCTAGACTTCTCCGACCTCTTTGTAGAGTACGGTGCGGACCTTGTGTCCCTCCATGAGCAGATCGATACTTCCACTCCAGCTGGTAGGCTCTTCTACACACTCATTGCGGCGATGGCACAATGGGAGCGTGAAGAGATTTCAGAGCGAGTAGCGGCTTCGGTTCCCGTTCGTGCTAAGCTTGGTAAAAGTACAGGAGGTACTGCACCCTTTGGCTATCAGTGGGTGGACAACGAGCTTAGGCTTAATCCCAAAGAGGCACCAGTGCGCAAGCTCATGTTTGAACTCTTCCTTAAATACAAAAAGAAACAAGTCGTTGCTCGGCATATCACCCAAGCTGGGTATCGTAGTCGCCGTGGAGCGGAGTTTACTCCCTGGTCAATTGAGCGTTTACTCCGTGATCCAGTAGCCAAGGGGCTACGTCGTGCGAACTACACTAAGAGCCTTGGTAAAGACAAAAGCTGGGTCCCGAAACCACAGGAGGAATGGGTATTCGTGCCAGCTCCCGCCATTGTTTCAGAAGAGGTATGGAATGAAGTAAACGGGATTCTTGACGAGCAAAAAAGTAAGAACAAACGATCAGTAAAGTCAGCTCGCTATCTATTCGCAGGTCTTACTTTTTGCCACTGCGGTACCAAGATGTATGCGAATAAGCAGTTGAAAAAATATGTATGTAAGACGTGTCGCAACAAAATTGGAATTGAGGATCTAGAAGAAATCTTTCAGACTCAGCTGAAAGCGTACTTTGTTTCGCAAGACCAAATTGAAGAACGCCACAATCTTGACCTTAAGCAGATCAAAGAAAAGGAAACCCTCTTATCTGAACTTCGCAAGGAGATTGATCGGATTGAGCGGGAGCTTGAAACGCTCATCTCCTTGGTAGATCGAGGTGAGATACCTAAAGAAGGCTTCGGCCAGCATTACCGACCAAAGTACGAGCAGCTGCAAGAGCTGAAAGGCTATGCCCCTGAACTTGAGGCCGAGATTAAGTATCTACAGGTAGAAAGTGCTTCGATCGTCCAAACCTACCAAGATGCCCACAATCTGTACGAGCTATGGGACGGGTTTACCTTTGAAGAGAAACGATCAATTATTGAGCTCTACGCTAAGGGCATAATAATAGGGGAAGGTGATATATCGATCAAACTTGCGTGGCAAATGCCTCCCCCGAAATGATATATAATTCTTCTCACAACTCCAGGGATTAGCCGAACTGATGAGAAAGAGATTGGAGGGATAAACGACCGTACTTCTCGCCCGGGAGACGGTGATTTTGCGCTCTTCAAGCGGCTGGCGCATCACCTCCAGGACCGTCCGTTTAAACTCCGGTAATTCATCCAGAAACAAGATGCCATTGTGGGCCAGACTGATCTCACCGGGCATGGGATTGCTGCCCCCTCCGACCAGGGCCACATCGCTGATGGTGTGATGGGGTGCCCGAAATGGGCGGGTTTGTACGAGGGCATAATCCTGGTCCAGAAGCCCCGCCACGGAATGGATCTTGGTGGTTTCGAGCGCTTCTTCCAGAGAGAGTGGTGGTAAAATGCTGGGTAGACGTCGGGCCAACATGGTCTTTCCAGACCCCGGCGCTCCAATTAAAATGACGTTGTGACCACCCGCTGCTGCTACTTCCAATGCCCGTTTTACATTCTCCTGACCTTTGACATCCTGAAAGTCTACCGCAAAGGCATCGCTGGCCTGGTCCTCCGGAAGCTTTGGAAGCTGTGTGTAGGGTGAGACTGTACCGGTTCCATTGAAAAAATCTACCGCTTCCAGAAAGTGTTCCACTGCAATGATCTCCATATCACCCAGAATGGCTGCTTCGCTGGCATTCTGCTTTGGCAGAACCATGCCTTTGAAGCCTTTTTTCTGTGCTTCAATCACCATCGGCAGAATCCCGCGCAAAGGTCGAAGAGAGCCATCAAGAGACATTTCCCCCATGATCAGGTATTCACGCATGCGGCCAGGGTTGATTTTTCCATCTGCCGCTAACACACCTAAGGCGATCGGAAGGTCATAAGCTGAACCGACTTTTCGGATATCCGCCGGTGCCATGTTGACCACAATTTTACTGCGGGGCAGGCGATGGCCATTGTTGCGAAAGGCAGTTTGGATACGGGCCCAGCTTTCCCGCACCGAGTTGTCTGGCAAACCGACAATGTCCAATCCAAATTCGCCCTGGGCGACATTGGCTTCAATGGTAATAAGTGTGGCCTGAATGCCCTCAACGGCACTTCCATAGGTTTTAACAAGCATAGCAACGATGACTTTATCTTATATGTCACCGCTTGACCTGAAACGTGAACGCGGCGGCGCAAAATTCTTTAGCTGGAAAAAGGCTTCATTGTCAGATTTTTTTACAAAAACTGCTCCCATCCGAAAATGAGAGCAGTGAAAGAGTCGTAAAAGAACGGCGTAAACGGTATATGAAGTGTACCTTCTTCTTGCAGTTTGACTTTAGGTGATACAAGAGAAAGTTAAATAGCCACCATGCGACGGATGTCCCGAAGTATGCGTGGGGTGATGTGAACCCCAAAGTTGAAAATGGCTTTTCCAGCGAGATTGCGTTGTGCACCAGAATGGACCCCAACGATGTAGCGGTTGTTTTTCCATCTGATCCAGATCGGAGAACCGCTCATGCCCCCAAAGGTATCATGAACATATTCCAGCCGATGCCCCTTTACTCTGGAAAAGCGGTTGAAAGCCAGGTACATATGATCGCCGGCTGGATGCAGGTCCCCTGGAAAACCTGCCAGATTGGACCGTCTGCGTTCCACTCTCCGGTCTGACCAGGCGACAATCTTCTGCCACCAGCCAAGGTGCGTACCAATATCTGTTGCCAGTGTTATGACTGCGTAATCGTAGGGATCTCCCGCTGAGCGGTAACCACTGGGGATATGGACACTTTTTCCCATGGCAAAACCCAATGGCTCAGCGGTTCTGCTTCGCCCTGAAGATCGTTTCCCCGGAATGACACGAATTGAGCTGCCTCTGACGGGAACCCCCCGGCGTTTCAGACAATGGGCCGCCGTCAGGACCTTGTTGGGGGCGATCAGGGTGCCGGTACATAAACCGGTTCCGCCAATTTCCAGCTTGCAAATATGCCGAAAGGGGACATTGGTCGTATTCCGGATGCGTTTACGGGTATCCTCATCAATGGGGGCTTCAACCATGTCATCGAGCGCCAACTCGATGGTGTCAATACCAGCTAACTGACTGGCTTGTGCAACAGAGGTGTGGCAATGACCGCACTCTGCATCAGCGGGGGTAAAGGAATCATATTGATACATAATGTTTGCGTTTTGACGTGAATAAAGTCTTTTGGCGACTGGAGAATGCTTTTTCGCCATTGCCAGGCTGCGCCTCACATCGAGCATGCCACGACCTACCCGATGGCTTTCCTTTTCAGATGTAAGCAGTGGTTTCGCAGCCTGCAGCAGGATTTCTTTGATTTCAACCGCCCATACTGGCCGATCAATTTGTTCAAGCATCAGGGCCACGGTCCCCGTTACATGTGGGGCTGCCATACTGGTCCCGGACATGTGTACCAGGGCCGGTGTAGCATTTTGTTTGACTTTGGGAGTTGAACGGGCTGCTTCAATCTGTACACCTGGCGCCACCAAATCCGGCTTTTGCCGACCATCCGCAGTTGGGCCTTTGCTGCTGAATCTTGCCATCTTGAAGGATGGCAGATGCGGATCATAGGCCCCCACAGCGATGGTCTCATAACCATTGCAGATGGTTCCGGTCGTCATAGAGTGATCAGCATGTTTGGGCGAAAAACGTGACTGGCAGCCCAAACAACTGCCGTCCCGCTCCATCCAGGCATTGTAGCGTCCGGATGTTAGCCTTCGGGCATGTAATTGGACTTCCCATTGACCTGCTGGTGCTTCCGGAAATAAGAACACATTGATGTGATTGAGTCCGGTATTGGGTTCATGACTGCGATGGTACATCCGGCCGATTGGTTTACCTTTTGTGGTCATGTCTGCCTGTTCATCGATTGGGCAACAGAAGCTTTTACCAAGAGAAAGATGCCTGAGGCGGATGGCAAAAATGTCTTCACCCGGATACCAGATTTCCAGTTCGTTCTGGGTTTGATCTTCCCAGAGGGTATGAAAATGAAATACCGCTGATCGCCCCCTTCGTACCTGCCCGGACGTATGCGCACGGGCTTGAAAATAATTGCCGGTACTTTGGCAGATCACCCGATTGGGCTGTTGGCTGAGAAAGGCATCCATGCCTTGTTCGACCAGAGAGACTCCCTGATGATGACCACCATGTTTCCCTACACTGAGATTGATCACGCAGGCTTTTTCTCCCGCGATCCGGTCAATGAAATCAATCGCTTCCAGAATCCTGACGGAATCACCAAGATTGGCCAGCGGACTGCTTTTACCGGAGGAAAGATGGACAAAGACCAGATCTGCCTCCGGTGCCATGCCCGGCTGCCCCATCTGGCCGCTACCAGCAGCAATATCCATCACATGCGTGCCATGTGCGCCCAGACCGCGTGGATCTCCCTTCGCCGGATGATAGCCAAGTGTGGCGTAGGGATACCTGCTTATCAAGGCATGGTTGATGTCTGATGGCAGAAAAATCTTTCCATAGCCATAGGGATTTTCTTCATCGTATGGAGCAGATTGATCCCATAATGCCAGCAGGCGGGTGTGGCCGGAAGGTCGTCTGAAATTGGGGTGGGCAAAATCCATTCCCCAGTCTATGACACCTACAACCACCCCTTTCCCACTGGCCTCTCTGCGTTGAATTCTTCGGTAGCGGGTCGCGCCTTCTGCTTGTGTCAGCGACCCCTTGACCGGCTCATCGAAGATGAGTTGTGGGGCTTTGAAGCTGACAATCAGAGGCGAGGCATATACGGCTCGCACTGCATGCCGCCGGACCCGGCAGGTGATGATCTCCGCTTGTTGGGTGATCACCTGTAGCTGCCGGGGGATCTGCCTGGGATCTTTCAGCCTGATAATGGCCTCAATCAGATCATCGGGATTCAGATCCGGGCGGATGATTTCCTGCAGTGCGGGGTCCATGCGTGAATTGGCTAGTCTTTGGATTCTTTTGAATCGGCCTTCTTGGTTGAAGGCTTTGATGTTTTCTTTACTGTGGACTCAGCTTCCTCTTTGATTTCCGGAACGGGTGCTTTCTCAACCTTAGATTCCGCTAGGGTGATCAAGTGAGGCGTCGGGAGCTTCGTAAACAGTTTTATGATGGTATCTTTTCGACTTTGTGTGAAGCGACTGAATAGAGGCAGTCTGACCATGTTATCAAACTTCAGATTCGGGTCAATCTTACGGTAATAGGTCAAAAATGCCTCCCCAATAATTTCATTATTGGAATCATCATCAGGGATTTCTGATTGGAGCCTCGCAATCATATCATCAAGACCAGAAATATTAGCATTCAGCTCCTGGATTTGGCCCTGAATGTCTTCAAGCTCAGCTACCTTTTCGGTGAAAGCTTCATTGGCTCTGGTCAAGGCTTCTGAGGCTTCGTTCAAGCTAATTACTGCCGCATCACGTTCATCTTTGGTTGAAAGTAATTCAACCGATGTTTCATTCAGCTTTTGCGCCACTGCATTGCGCTCAGCCTGCGTATCAGTCAGCTTCTGCGTTGCTTCATTGCGTTCCAGCTTGGCTACTTCTTTGTCGGCGAGTGCCATCGGTGCCACGACACTGGCCATGTTCCCGGCGGGGAAAAGAGCGGACAACATGGCGTTTTTATTGCGATTGGATTTGCTGAGCTTTTTGCCGCGCTGATGAGCGACCAGAAAGCCCATGAAATTGAATTGGTTCATTTTTTTCGATTTGAAAGTGAAATGATGGGACTTAGTCTAAGGTCTGCATCATGGCAAACATCATCATCGGATCCATGCCACCCTGACCACCATTATTGCCGGCCATGCCCATGACCAATGGGAGGAGATTGGTTTCAAACTCTGAATCGGTTACTGTCAATTTCCGCTCGATATCTCCTTCTTTGACGGTAATTGATTCAATATCCGGTGTCATGAAGAGGGACAACATGGCTTGCTGGCGTGCCTGCGCCTGTGCCATCTCTTGCGCTTTTTTCAGAGCAATGATTTGCTTGCGAATTTCATTGCTGACCCGGGTTTGCTGCAGGGTTGCCTTGCGGTATTTCTGGTCGACCCGTGCGACGCCGGCATTGGCTTTACGGGCCAGGCCAATGGCAGAGCGGATCCCGGCCGCATTTTTTCGAATGGCAGCACTGTTGAGGCGAATGTCTTTCCGGACCTGATTGGCCAGCTTGGTAACATCTGCCTTGGTGGCAATGTGTGAGGGCAGGGTAAACGGAAGACGACGGCGTCCTACCCGGATGAATCCCCGGCTGCGCGAACGCGGATTGACACGGAAGCGCCCTCTACCCAGGCGGTGATTCAGGAAGTTTCTGGGGCGATAGGCACGTGAGGATCTACCCCGATTGCGACGCTTCGCCAGTCGGCGAATGGACAGCAAGCGGTTCAGGAATTCACCCTCGATTTCACCCTCATCATCATCAAAATCTTCTCCATCATCATCAAATTCTGCTGAAAAGAGGGCCGTTTCATCTTCATCGACGAATTCTCCTTCCTCCTCATCATCATAGTCTTCATAGGCGGTTTCATCATCGTCATCAAAATCCTCTGCATAGGTATCTGCTTCGGTATATTCTGCGTACGTATCCTGCCAGTTTTCAGCAAAGGCAGTTTCATTGGGATTGAAATTCATTGTTTCAGGGTTAATTGAGTGAATTGTTCAAGTTGTTGCGGGCCTGATGCCCAGCTTGGTTCTGGCGGTTTCTACTTTGGGTGTACTGTTTGATGATGGGCTGGACAAAATTCATGAAGGCCTCTTCATCAATTGGCAGGCTCCCAGGTACGCCTTTCCCATTACATTCAGGGCAATTGGGGTCTTCGCCCCAGCAATGTGCACAAGAGCCTGTCGCCGCTGCCAGGGTATCATTGACCTCAATCCGATAGGTGAGATTTTCAACCAGGAGCCGGATTTTGTCTTTCAACTTTTTATTGGAGGTAGAAAGGCGCTTGATCAATGCCTCCTGCTGCTTGATTTGCGCAAGCAGTGGCCCGGTGACTTCAGGCTTTTCAGCCGGTTGCTCAGTTTGTTGCTGGGCCATAAGTTGGGCCAGCATTTGGAGCTTTGGATTGTCCTTGCCCACTTGATTGATCAAGGTGAGCATTTCCTGCTGATTCATGTTGCACAGAAGGTTGTAGGTTAGCGTCGGGCAATCATTCGGGTGAGACGATCAATCTTGCGATTGAGCATGGCGATGTGTCCACTGTGGCAGCTGCCGCGTGGACGTCGCACGGGGCGTCTTGGAGGGGTCGGACGACGAACTGGCACTCTTCGTGAGGGACGCCGTCCACCGGAATTCAGCAATCCGGATACACCACTGATGATAGAAGGGGCTGCGCTCAATACTGCTGGTAAGGCTGAGGCCAAAGCGCCGATAAACTCAGTCGCAAATTCGGTCGCTTCTGCCGCGTCCATGCCTTCCATGTTTTCCCACATGATCTCCTGTAGAGATGACACTTCTTCTTCCGAAACTTCTATTTCGTCATCAAAGTCGTCTTCAGGGTACATTTCTGCTCCCTCATATTCACTGCCAAAGTCTTCGTACTGGAAGTCCTCTGCTGCTACAAATGCGTGATCAGGCTCATGCCTGTGATTTCGGTAATGCATGATGATAGGTTGGGGGTTCAAAAATTATTGATATCAATCTCGCGATCTGGCCAGGGGGAACACAGGAAAGATTTTATCAAACTTGCCGCTTGGATGATCGCCAATTGGTTTTTAAGTAATTGATAGTGAGTTGTTTGTGGGCGAATCAGATGGCATGCCTTGACAATTGATGCTGTGTGGCCTGCCCCGTTCTTGCAGCTTTTTCTGCCAGCCATTTTTCAAAAGGGATCAATTCAGGTGAAAGAACCCGTCGGGCAATGGGACCACTCTTTGCCCAAAGTGCGCCAAGATGCTCATCGTCCTGCTGCGGCCAGCTGTCTGGCCGGAGACTTTGTTGATAAAGAGCGCTTAAGACCTGAAACATGAGGCGGTACCGCGCTGCGCCTTCTTCTCTGAATGCATAGAGACTTTTTCGAAGATTCTGGAGTTTGAATCCCATCCAGTCGATGTCATCGCTTTCCACGATGTTCATCAATTCAAGTATGCGCGCATTGAGTTGCCATTCTTTATCTGGGGCGGCAGGGAGCCGAACAATCAGTTGTTGGCAGGCACGATGCTTTTTATCCCCAAATGCGAGGCAGGCTTCAGCAAATTGCCAGATATAAGAAGTTTGTTCCTGACCATACTTCTCAAAAATGTCGTGTGCTGCCTGCTGTTTGCCCGCGTCGAGGGCAATTCGGAAACCTAAAAAAGCCAGCCTTTCTCTGAGTTGGCTGCCCGGAATAGACAGACCGATTTCTACCAGTTCGCGGGCCTGATCTTCTTGTCCGAGTTGCAGAGCTATTTCAGCCTGAGATTGATAAAGATCGGCCTGGTCTTCTGTTTCGCAGATATCCGCTTGCTTGTCAAGCCTTTCAAGTAACGCCAGGCCTTGTTGGAAGGCTTCCGGATAGGACTTGCGTCTGCAGGTATCGGAATAAACGGCCATGTTTACCCAAAATCCTACCCGTCCGTTCGCTTGAGTTGGTGTAGCTTTGATCTGCGCCAGAATGGACTGGCTTTCTCCTGCAATGTTTTTTCGTTGGCTGCTCAAGGCCTGGGCTTTCAGTAGATGTGCATACTGTGCCAGTTGTCGGTCAACCATCTTGCAGTAGGCGGCAGCTGGAAGGGGGCGATTCGCCTGGCCAACTTGTAAAACTGCCTGTACAGCCAGACTGATTCCCGGCAATTCATATTTCCTGGCTTTTTGTGCTGTCTTTTGCAAAAGGTCTGTCGCCAGGGCAAGGCAGTCATGATGGAGCAACAGTTTCGCCTGGATCAATGATGTCAGACAAGAAACTTCTGCTTGTAAGATCGGTGACCTGACTCTGCCGGCTGGTCTGATGAGGTTGAGAAAGTGGAGTAAGTCTTCGCGAAGACGTTCCTTCAGCTTGCTGAAAGCCGATAGATTTCCCGGGCCATAGAGTGTTTCCGCCATTTCTGAATTGGAAGGGAGCGGATGCTGCTGCAAGAGTTTGATCAGTTGAATCCGTTTAGATGCGTCCTCTCCATATCTGGCCTGACAATAGGCCTGAATGTGTTGGAGGTCAGCCGGTCTGAAACACCGGAGTAAATTCCTGAGCTTTTTCATAGGGCATAACAAGTGGCAGGGCTACAGATATAGGATCATAGCGACCTGGGTTTGTTCCCTCAGTCTTTTACTTCTGAAAAGTGTCAACCTCTGTCACGAAAAAAATCTCAGGACTACAAGGAAAGGATAAAGCTTCATTTAGTAGAAAAATTTACATAAATTAATAATGGGAGTTATTGAATATTATTTCGAATAAGGAATGTCAGGCTGGCGTCTTAAATCGCCTTTAATCTCATGAATGACCATGATTAGGGCCTGATCCGGAGCAGTTTTCCCCTCGTTTTACAAAGATGCTTTGCGCGTATTTCCTCTGTTTTTGGAA
>JBCBZF010000294.1:0-7014 GCA_039815525.1 Bacteroidota bacterium
AATACGATGATGGTGTTGTCTGATAACCCATTTTTCTTTAGATAATCACGCAGGCGTCCCACCAATTGATCAATTCCGGTCATTGCCTGCAACTGCCTGATATAGCGTTCTTTAAGACTTTCTGGTTGATCTACATAATCATAGATGTCCTGTCGATCGTCTGCTTTTAAAACCTCTGCCGGCAATCTGGGAACACGGATAGCAGATTTGGCGACATAGTTCTGAGGTAGAGGAATTTCCTGATCCCGGTACAGGCTTTTGTAGATCTCCGGATCAGACTTTCTTTGTTCCATGCTGCTGGTTCCGGCCCCATGCGGCAGATTGAAGCAGAGTGATAGTATGAACGGCTTTTCTGCTGGTCGCTGATCCATGAAGTGCAAGGCTCCTTCCAGGCGGTGCGGGTTGTCATCAAGGAAATCGTTTATGCCTTCTTCCAGCAATTCAAGCTGCGTATCATTTTTGGCGTGCTGGAAAATTTCGTGGCGATCCTTCGGATAAAAACCCAGATGGCGGTGCCCGGCATACCAGTAATCAAAGCTCTTTTCTATCTCTTTGCTTTGGTAGCCGCCTTTTCCAACCGGGCTGTGGTTTTTACCAACGTAGCCAGTATAATAGCCCGCCTGCCGGAATCGCATCGGATAGGTGTTCTGCCAGGCGGTTTGGTTAAGACTGGTTCCTGAATTGAAATTGACCCCATGCTTTCGCTCAAATTGTCCGGTGAGAATAGATACCCGACTGGGCGTACAGATGGCGCTGCTGATATGGGCATTGGTGAACAAGGTGCCATCGGCCGCCAACTGATCCAGGTTGGGCGTTTGAACGATAGCGTTTCCGGTGCAACCCATATAGCCATAAGACTGATCATCGGTGAGAATGAAAATGATATTGGGTCTTTCTTCAGGCGACTTTTGAGCGGTCAGGCGGAGAAAACTGAATCCTCCTATGATAAGCAGAAGTGAAAAACGAAGCGTGAATTGCATAGACGGATGGACTTAAGGGTAGGCTGGGGGAGAAGGACTAATTTCCTTTGGAGGTCTTTTCTGGAGTAATTGGAACCAATTGGTAAGACCTGACCCAATCATAATATGTGGTATTACGGCTGTGATCGGCCAATTCCTCAGCGGTAGGTGGAATTTCCCAGAAATAGGTTTCTGTAACCATATTGATCCACATGGGCCGATCAAATGGGGTCTCACTTATATCCTGGGCCGGATGAATGGTGAATTGGTACACACCGTCAATGTAGAAAAGAATCTCATTCGGATTTTTCCACCAGGCACCATAAGTATGAAAGTCATCGGCTACATGCCCACCAATTGGGGCATTGTTGCCTTCTGAGAAAGTGGTTTTTTCGCCTTCACAGGGATAGGAGAAAATATGGGTATTGGATTTCATGTGGGTAGCAAAGTCGGGATAGGTTTTGGCTCCGCCGATTGCTTCGATGATGTCCAATTCGGTCACGGACTTACTACACTCCCCAAATGGACGGTTTTTCATCCAAAAAGTAGAGGACATGGATACCCGCGAAGCTTTCATCCGGCAGGAATAATAGCCATACCAGGCATTTTGCATTTTGCTAACCACTGCACCACCGGCAATGCTATAGGTGAGTGAATCGCCTTTGCGGTCGATATAGATAGAATCTTGTTCCAACTTTTTGTTTTGGATTTGCAAGTAGCCATTCTGAACCGAAACCTGAGAAGGTAAGAAAATGGCTGGTGGGCGACCGACCCAATAAGGATGATGATTCATCCATTTGGTACTATCCAAATTTAGGCCATTGAATTCATCGGAATAATCCACTTGTAACTCCCATTGCATGCCTTCTGGTGGTGAAGGAAGTTGAGCCGGAACATCCGCATGGAAAAGGAGAACAATCAACAAAATGAGTAGACAGTGTGAGAAAGACATAGGAGGAGATTTTGAGACAAAATATCCCAATGGGCCCGATCTGAATGCCACAAAAGGCTGTAAGTGAATCAGAAATGGTTTTTTTATGCTTTATACCCGAACCAATTTGACAGGCGGGCTTTTTCGGGCATTCCACTGACAGATGTACAGATTTTTGTCCTGGTCTACACAGACATCATGGCAATGAAAGAAGTCAGGATCTTCCGCCTGATACAGTTGCTGTAAGCTTCCCGCTTCATACACTGGCGCTTTCCCGCCTGGATTGGAAACGACTTTGTTCTCACCATCCAGAATGGTCACAAATCCAGTATTGGGAAACCATTTTTTGCCTTCCCTGGTAACAGACCAACACACCCCGGCGTAGATGTTTTCGCCATCTATGACCGGGCGACAAACGAACGCACCCGGTAGCTTCACTGTAGATAGATATTTACCATCAAGGGTGAAAAACTTAAAGCAATACTCATTCCTGGAGGTAACGATCAGTTTGGGATTGGCAGGATCGCGCTGATCAATGGCCACCCCATGCGCATTGTTGATGTTGTGATCGGGATTTTCGTTGTGGTGGCCCCCGAAATGCCGGATGTATTTACCCTGATGATCGTATTGAATGATGTAATCTGAGCCGTAGCCATCCGCAACGTAAAAATCGCCATTGGGTGCCACTGCCACTTCTGTGGGCATAAAGGGCTCATCTGTTTTGTAGATTCCAAGGGTAGCTGGATGGCCAAGGTTGAAGATCAATCGACCGTTGATGTCAGTTTTGACGACCCGGCCAGCTTGTTTTTGCCATTTGCCAGCCCGGTCGAGATACCAGCCACAATCCACGATAAACAAAACGTCCTCTTCTCCTTCTTCTGCCAGGGTCAAACCATGTCCTCCTGGATACTGACTGCCCCATTGGTCCAGCAACTTACCAGACTGGTCGAAGACCAGGAGGTTGTTGTGGGTATCATCACCAATCATGATCAAGCGCTTATTGCGATCCATGACCATCTCATGACAGTTCAAAATCGGCGTGTGGACAGAACTGACTTGCGCCCAGCTTTTGTCAATCTTATAGCGATAATCACCGTGGCCAATGATTTTATCGCCTAGGTTTCGTTTAAAGAAAAACTGCGGCATGCCAGATAAGGCTGCTACACCAGAGGCGAGGGTTCCGGTTTGTTTGAGAAAGTGTCTGCGATTGATCATGTCGGTGGGTTGGGGTAAGTGAAAATTACGTCAGAATGTCTTTGACGACATGGCCGTGTACATCGGTCAATCGGTAGCGTCGTCCCTGGTGTTTGAAAGTAAGTCGCTCGTGATCGACACCCATCAGATGCATCAGGGTAGCTTGAAAGTCATGAACATGGACTGGGTCTTTGATGATGTTGTAGCTGAAATCATCAGTTTCTCCAAAGCTCATACCCGCTTTTACACCTGCTCCGGCCATCCACATGGTGAAACAGCGGGGATGATGGTCCCGGCCATAATTGTCCTTGGTTAATTTTCCCTGTGAATAAACAGTCCGGCCAAATTCGCCGCCCCAAATCACCAAGGTATCTTCCAGCATCCCTCTTTGCTTGAGGTCTTTGACCAGGGCTGCGGTCGCCTGATCCGTCTTTTTGCATTGATTTCTGATCGCACCTGGCAGAAAATTGTGTTGGTCCCAGCCTTGATGATACAATTGGACGAATTTGACATCGCGTTCCAGTAATCGACGGGCCAACAGACAATTGGCTGCATAGGTACCAGGGTCACGACTGTCAGGACCGTACATATCGTAAACCCAATCCGGCTCATCCTTCATGTCGGTTACTTCCGGCACCGAAGCTTGCATGCGATAAGCCATTTCGTACTGCGCCATGCGATTTTCTATCTCAGGGTCCAGATAAGTGTCCTGTTGCAGTGCATTGAGTTGTTTGAGGTACCCCAGCATGCTTTTGCGGTCAGCCGCGTCGTAACCGTCCGGATTGTTGAGAAAAAGGACTGGGTCTTTGCCAGATCGAAACTGGACTCCTTGATGGCGGGAGGGAAGAAAGCCATTGCCCCATAAACGTGCATACAGAGGTTGTCCCCCGGCATTTTTGGATACCAACACGATAAATGTCGGCAGGTTTTCATTGTCAGATCCCAAACCATAACTCACCCAGGCACCAATAGAAGGTCTGCCAGCCTGTTGATTGCCGGACTGGAAAAAGGTAATGGCCGGATCATGGTTGATGGCCTCGGTATGCATTGATTTGATGAAACACAACTCATCTACAATTTCAGCTGTGTAAGGCATCAGTTCACTTACCCAGGCACCACTTTGACCGTATTGTTTAAAAGAAAAATAAGAGGCCGCAACGGGAATGGAGGACTGGCCGGCACTCATGCCGGTGAGTCGCTGACCTTTTCGGACGGAATCAGGCAGATCTTTCCCGTGCATTTTTTCCAAAACCGGCTTATAGTCGAATAAATCAATTTGAGAGGGTCCCCCACTTTGAAAAAGATAGACAACCCGTTTGGCTTTTGGTGGGAAGTGTAAACCTCGGTCAGCTAGGATTTTGCCCATAGGATCAGATCCAGGATGCTGGCCCATTAGGGTTGAACCAGTCAGGCCCCCAAAAGCGAGTGCGCCTAATCCCATTGATGTCCGGGTGAGAAATCGCCGTCTGGATATTTGACGTTGGATGTTGAATAGTTCCTCTTGCATGGCTCGCTGATTTATCTTTTGACCAATGAAGCGTCAGAATTCATAATGGTACTGGCAATGACGGTGCAAGCAGCAATCCGGTTGAGCTCTGCAGTATCTGAGACTGCTAAGTCAGAAGCCAGCCAACCATTTTTGCGACCTGGATCTTGGGAGAAAGCCTCCCATTCAAAAGCATGTTGTTCTGTAAGAAGCTCGATCTCTTTTTGACTGGCTTTTCTTCCGCTCAGAAGACGAAAGCATTGCTGTATCCCTTCTGAGAGATTGGCATATTTGTTCATGGCAAGCCCCATTTGATATGCAGCCTCGGTAAAAGTTGGATCATTGAGTAAGACCAATGCCTGCAATGGCGTACTGGTTTCCTCTCTCCGAACGCTACATCGACTGCGGGTAGGTGCATCAAAAGTTCGTTGGGTAGGATTGGGGATGGTGCGTTTCCAAAACGTATAGAGGCTCCTGCGATACAATCCTTCGCCGCTATCTGCTTCGTATTTCCCGCCATTGACCCGCCATAGGCCAGCTGGTTGGTAAGGCTTGACACTGGGGCCCCCAATGGTGGGAACCAACAATGCGGAAGCGGCTAAAGCCTGATCCCGAACCATTTCTGCTGATAAACGCCCCGATGGTCCTCTTGCCAACATTCGATTCTCAGGGTCAAGCTCCATCAGTTCTGAGGAAGGAATGGATGATTGACGGTAGGTTTTGGACAAAACCATCATGCGGATCAAAGCCTTTATGTCCCAGCCTGATTCAATGAAGTCGGCCGCCAGCCAATCCAACAATTCCGGATGGCTGGGGAGATCCCCCTGGTTGCCAAAGTCATCACTGGATTTCACCAAACCTTTTCCCCAGATCATTTGCCAGTAGCGATTGACGGTAACCCTGGCTGTCAAGGGATGCTCAGGAGAGGTCATCCATTGGGCAAGCCCAAGTCGATTTCTGGGAAGGTCTTGACTGAAAGCAGGCAAACTGGCTGGTGTAGCCGGAAAAACCGAATCCCCATAGGCGTCGTATTGTCCTCTTTCCAGGATGTAAGCCTGTCGGGGGTGATCCATTTCGGCCATGACCATGACTTCCTCTATGCTATCCGCAGTCGAATTTTGTTTTGCCCGCAGCTTTTGTATCTGCTTCAATTCGCGTTGATGACCTGTTTCAGTCATCGCGTAGTAGCTTCTGAGCTGCTGCTTTTGGCTGGATGAAAGTGCTTGTAAATCTTCGGTGTCGAATCCTTGTTGGTTCCCAATCGCCAGCTGTTGAACGTCAAGTGGGTGGAGGCAACGGTCAAAAACCAGGATGTCATCAACTTTGCCCCCTTTGATGCCTTGCCCACGCCACCTCGCCCCAATTTGTAAACCCGGTTGTTTGTCCCTTTCAGGAAATAATATGTCTTTGTACAAGTGATCGGATTCTATTCGGGTAGGTACTTCTTTGCCATTGAGATACAGCTGCAAACCTTTTGCCGTACTGGATCCATCGTAGGTCATCATCAGATGAACCCATTGCTCCCGCGCTACTTCCGGACCCATTTCAATAATGGCATTGTATGGTGCACTATGAGCCATCATCATCTGGAGTCTATTGTCTTTTAATGCGAGATGATAGCCGCGAAAGTTGAAAATAATGGCGCCATCGCCTTTGTGGAAAATAACCCCGTCCGTCATGTCTTCTGGTAGATTGATCCACAGACCAATGCTAAACGGCATGCTTCGGTCAAATACGCCAACTCCTCCCAGATCCAACCAGGCATCCCCGTTTAGCAGGATACCTTTTTTGTCTTTGCCGGCGACCAAATCAGGTTGAGCATCTGGTGTAAATTGTTGCTTCATGATGCCACTTTGCCGGGGATTACGACGATTACGGACCGGAAGCTTATCCAGCGGAAACCATCCAATGGCCTCGGAGCGGATATCACGGGTCAACTTTTTCTTTGGGCCTCCATCTGCCAGCCATTGTTCAAATGCGGCTTCATCTATGGTGCGTTCTTTCATGGATGCCAATGCAGCAGCAATATCCTGATTGAGATAGTCCAAACGAGATTGAACGTCTTCTTCTGTAAGTAAAAGGGTGGGAACTGGCATGGCATTGTCCCAGGAAATCTGCCCGGATTCCTGCACGTTGTTGAAAAAGCTAAAAAACTGGTAGTAATCTTTTTGGGAAATTGGATCGTATTTGTGGTCATGGCATCTGGCACATTCGAGGGTTAGCCCTAAAAATGCTGCTCCCAGGGTATTGACCCGGTCTGCAACATATTCCACCCGGTATTCTTCGTTGACAATGCCTCCTTCCATATTCTGAGAGTGATTACGGTTGAAACCGGTGGCAAGAATTTGTTCGCGGGTCGGGTTGGGGAGAAGATCTCCCGCCATCTGCCAGGTAACAAATTGGTCGTATGGCATATTGTCGTTGAAGGCTTTAATGACCCAATC
>JBCBZF010000116.1:0-9901 GCA_039815525.1 Bacteroidota bacterium
GCCGCCTCAAAAATATGGTTACGGTTGGCATTCGGCTACAGGCGTATGAATGGGTAGATGAATTTTTGCATCGTTACCGCGACAGACTCCTGCCTGCCTATCAGGAAGATGCCTATTGTCTGAATCTTGCCAGTCTGCGCTATGCGCAGGGACAGGCTTCTGCCGCCTTGCAGCTCCTGCAACAGGTCGAATTTCACGATGTTTTCTACGATCTGAGTGCGCGTTCTCTCCTGCTCAAATTATACTTTGAGAATGACGAAGATGCTGCTCTGACCTTTCTGCTGGAAACCTTTCGCCGCTTTCTGCACCGCAATTATGCCATCAGTCAGTTTCAACGAGACATTCACCTCAACTTGCTGCGCTTTACCCGAAAATTATACCGTCTGCGTGAACAGAAGGATTTATTGACAGGCGATGTATTTCAGCAGCGGCTTCAGCAGTTAAAAGAAAAAATGATGTCCACTGAAGTTGCCAATCGTTCCTGGTTGGCCGAACAAATGAGCCGCATCTGAAAGTGGGTTGAGATTTTGTTTTTTCTCAAACCACTGATTTTGGCAGTGCGTCCAAAAGGAGAGATTCAGCATGTCGTGTCCTGCTTTCTCTAAGACATGTCCCATCCGGATAGAGTTTCATTTTGGGATGAAACCACCTCCTTTTTATCCTTATCTTCAAACAACACGAACGAAAACTCACACAATCCATCATCATGAAACATCTTCTCTTTCTCATCTCCTTTATTCCTGCGGTCCTCATTGGACAAAATTGCGACTGTTCTGCGCAAATGGATTTTTTGATCAAAACCTTTTCCGAGAATGATGCAGGTTTTCAATATGTATTGGATCAAAAAGGAGATGCTGCTTACCAACAACACAATCAGGCAATGCGTGCCAAGGCAAAGCAAACCAGCAATGCTGCCCGTTGCCATGAAATAATGATCGAATGGACAGCTTTTTTTCGTGCGGGCCATATCGGGATCGTTTTTAACCCCTCAACAGCGGAGGAAGCAGCCAGTGCAAACCCAAGCAAGGCAGAGATCCGTGCCATGTATCAGGATGCCCCCCGGCTGGAGGTGGATATCCCGGCATTCAAGTCATATGTGGCTGGATTGGAAGATCCCGGATTGGAAGGCATTTGGCAGTCTGGGAATTATACGGTTGGGATCAAAAAGGAAGGAGAAGATCATATTGGATTCGTGATCAATGCGGATAGCTTGTACTGGTTTGACAAACAGATCAAACTCACAGTTTACGGTGCCAGGGGGAAAGGTATGGAATATCTGATGCGGGACCACTCTGTCCAGAAAATGGATGCACCGAGTCTGATTGGGCGTGCCATTTTACAAACCGGCTGGATCAGCTGGCAGCGGGTTTTCCCTGAAATTGAACCAGAACCTGAAGCCATGCGGTATATCAGTTTGATGCAAACAGATGCACCTGTTTTTCAGGAAATATCCGATCAAACCACATTGCTCCGCATTCCCTCTTTCAATATTGGGAATAAAGCGGTCATCGATAGCCTGATTGCAACGCACCACGATGCCTTGGCCAGCCACCCCAATCTCATCATCGATTTGCGCGATAATGGCGGTGGCAGTGATGCGAGTTATGGGAAATTGATTCCGTATCTCTACACCAATCCAATTCGGGTAGTTGGCGTAGAGCTATTGTCTACCCCCCTCAACAATGGTCGGATGGAGCAATTCATGTCTCATCCGGATTTTTCTGAGTCGGATCGTGCCTGGGCAAAAGAATCATTGGATAAGCTAAATGAACATCTGGGAGAGTTTGTCAATTTGAATGATGGCGTGGTTGATATGGTGGAGGAAGAGAAGGTGATGCCCTATCCTGAGCAGGTCGCCATTTTGATCAATGAAAACAATGGCAGTACCACCGAACAATTTCTCCTGGCTGCCAAACAAAGCAAAAAGGTCAAACTTTTCGGAACCACGACCACTGGGGTCCTGGACATTTCCAATATGCACAATGTCCCCTTTCCCGATCCGCAATTTACCCTTTGGTACAGTCTCAGCCGCTCCATGCGGATCCCACATATGACCATTGATGGCAAAGGCATCCAGCCGGACTACTATCTGGCTGATGATATTCCGCCTTATCACTGGATTTCTCATGTGGAGGATATTTTGAATCAGTGATCTGAGATACCCCAACCAGATGGTATATGATTGGTCAAAAGGCGTATCATGCCTCGGCATAAACAAGAATGTGAGAGCTGGCCTATGCCTGACGAAAGAAAGGCCGCCTGCCTTTTTTGGGGGAAACGATAGGAGAGTATGCATCAGAAATGGACCTTCTTGCGTCAGATGAATATGAAATATCTATGCTATCTCCTGTTGATATTCGGTTTGCTTTCCTGTCAGCGCTCAGAAGCTCTCCACCCCAAAAAGCTGCGTAAGCAATTGCTCGGTCGTTGGGAGGCCACCCAAATGTCTACAAATGGACAGACTGTTCATTTTGGAGAAGCCAGTAGTATGGGCGAATGCGCATCTGCCATTGTTCCATTCGAATACAATTCAGGTTTTGAATTGAGGCAGAATGGCGATTATGAATTGTTTTGGTGCCTGTCTCCTCAGACCTATCTTGTCTCCGGTTGGTATGAGGAAGAAAACAGGCTGCATTTTCCATGGATAGACGAAAGAGAAGCGATTTTTGAGATACAGTCGGTGGCGGAGGAAGAGATTGTGATTGTCAGTGAAGAAGGGCAAATTTATTATATGCAGCGTTTGAACTGATGACAAATGAACGATGAATATGCTCCTGAGCCAGATGAAAAAGCTAGGTTTATGCCTTCCCCTCGTGCTACTTGCTTGCCAAAAGCCGGAAGTCCCTGATCAGGCAGAATTGCAGCGACAATTGATTGGTCGTTGGGAAGTTACCGATGAAATCACTGCTACGGACAGTATCAGCTATGTCAATAACCCCAATCGCCCCTGTGCCTATGCGCTCTTGCCCTATGACTACAATTCTGGTTTTGAATTGTGGGCGAACGGACAATACGAGCTGATCTGGTGTAGTAACAATAAATCTCAATTTGCAGAAGGCTGGTTTCTGGATGGAAGGCAGCTTCATTTCCCCTGGCCAGACCAGGAAGAAAGCGTATTTGACTTGTTAAATCTTCATGCAGAAGAGATGATACTGCGCAATGAAAAAGGGGTTCGCTATCATTTGCGGCCTTTGCCCTGAGCAGACTCGGTTGAGCATGTATGTCTTTCGGGACCTTGGCATTCGACTGCATAAGTTTATGTCATTTTCAGACTGAAAAGATGAAAGCTTGAAGCATATTCAGGATGAGTTGGCGGAGCAGGACAAAGAAGAATAGGAATCTCTCTATCTTTTGATAGACTTGTTTCTGACTGCACTGCTCCTATGTTACTGCATCTGCTCCGCACCTTGCTTTCGGTACGTCCATACCCAAAAATCTGGATACACATCGTATTGGTTTGCTGGATCAGTTCTTCCCTGACCGCTCAGCTACAATTCCGCCCAATTGAGGCTGCAGAGCCACTCCCATCCAGTAGCAATAATGCAGTCCTGCGGGACAGTCGGGGACTGGTTTGGCTGGCCAATGACCGGGGACTCCTCAAATTTGACGGCCGCCATCTCCAATCATTTTCCTGTTCCGAAGCAACGCCTGCTTGTTGGCTGCACAACCGGATACTCGGACTGGTAGAAGATGAGATTGATGGAAAAAAAATTCTTTGGATCAGTGGCTGGGAAGGCTTCGGCTATCTGGACCTTGCCACTGAACAGGTCCATCAGCTTGCATTGCCACTTGCATCTACACAAAAACAGCATCTGCCCTTTACCTTACCAGTTGTAGAAAAAGACGGTATTTGGTTTGGGAGAGAGCAGGAATTGTATTTTGTGGGGAAGGATCTTTCCGTTAAGAGCATCCCGCTTACGCCATTTTCACCCCAAGAAGAACCCATTCGGATCTTATCAATTCTCTCGCATGAGGACCCCGGCTTTCTCTGGCTGGAAACACCGAATGAATTGTTGTGCTTCGATAAGAAAAATCATCGCCTCAACCGTATTCCGAATGTAGGCTTTATTGCCTGCATGACCCGACTCTCCAACGGAGATTTGTTGGTCTTGAACGATGAGCATGCTTTTTTTCGGAAAAGTGCCGGGCAGGATGAATTTTATTTTGCCGGAAAAATCCCTTCTGTCTCTGCTCAGTTACAGCTCAGAACCATGACCGAAAATGCAACCGGTGAAATCCTGTTGGGGACCAGTGATGGCTTATATGTGTTATTCCCTGACCTGCAACCTAAAGCGCATTATACCACTGATCCAGAGCTTACGACGGTTTTTTCCTCTCCGGTGATCAATGACATCTATATCGATGAGGAGCAATTGATTTGGCTCAGTTGCTATCAGGGAGGCGTTTTACTGGGGGAAGAAGGCGCATCTGGCTTTACTGAAGTCGATTTGCGTCAGCGATATCCAGATCAGTTAAGCGAAAATCCGATCATCTCCTCTTTTGCCCGTGATCAGGCGGGTCGCTTGTGGATGGGAACCTTCACCGGCCAAATCCTCATTGAGCATAACGCCAGACTAAGCGTGATCAATGAAATCATGTATGAAGACAAACGTGTGCAGCCGACAGGTATTTCCAGCATGTTGATGGATCGGTCCGGGAACATGTGGCTGGGGGGATTTCGGTGGGGCGTTATCCGCATAGATGGCGAGGCACTGGCACATCCAGAGATACATCATGGAAGGCTGCGGGCTGATTTTCGACACTTTTCTCCGGAAAAAGCAAACCGTCAAAAATTACTGGGATGGTCGGTGCGCTGTCTGAAAGAAGGTGGCGATGGGGACATCTGGATTGGGACCATTGATGGTGGGTTGACGCGCTTCGACACGGAATCATCTTCTCTGGAAAGGTATCCGCCGGATGATTCGATTGCGGGGGTACAGTTCGGGGTTTGGACCATCATCGAAGGGAAAGGAGAGTGGGAGGGGAAAATGCTGTTGGGGACCAATAAGCATGGCCTGTTCAGCCTTGACAAAACCACAGGAAAAATCCGTCCGTTTGCAAAGTCTTGTGGGCTGACCGGCTCCATCCGACATATGCACCAATCGCCAGATGGGGGGATGCTCTGGATCGCGACCAATGGCAATGGCTTGATTAAGTTAAGGTTTGACCAGCAGAATTGTGAGTGGCAGCACATTCTTTATGCGGCGTCCAATCATACCAATGATGCTTTCTGCGTACTCCCTGCCCCCGATGGTATGCTCTGGACCCGTCTCAACCGGGACATTTACGAAGTAAATCCAGTGACAGGGCAAGGCTTCAGACATTATACCAGTCATCCCGGACGGGATGGAGACTTTTTTTTGCAGGCCGTTTTTCGGGATACCATGAGCAGGCAGTACTTTTTCGGAAAAAGCCGCGGCTATCTGCATTTTTCGCCTACTCAGCTACCCGAAATTACCGCTTCACCACCGATTTTTCTCACCCAGTTATCGGTCAACAACCGCCAGATACAGCAAGGAGAATTCCTTCGTGGTAAGGTATTATTGCCCCGGCACATTGCTGAAACAGATGAAATATCCCTCCGATTTCAGAACAGCGGTTTCACCCTCTCTTTTACAACGCTGGCCTTTCGGGAACATGTGCGATTTGATTATCACTATCGTCTCAAAGGTTATGAAGAAGACTGGCAAAACCTACCCGCCGGAGAGCAAAGTCTGACCTATACCAATCTGCCGATCGGAGACTACACCCTGGAGATCAAACTGGCCAGGAACGGTCATAAACCGGCGGATGAAGTACGTAGGTTGCAGATACACATTTTGCCGGAAGTATATCAGCAGAACTGGTTCATTTTTCTGATTCTGCTACTGATTGGGGTTTGCGTGTACTGCTGGGTGCGCTTGCGAACGCACTGGCTGGAAAAGAAAAATCAGGAAATCCAACATCAGGTCACAGATCGCACCCGGGCCTTGAGGCAATCTTACGAAGACATTCGGATGTTGAGTGAGTTAGGGAAAAATATTACTTCCTACCGTGATCCGGCTCGCATCATTCTTTCTCTGTACGAAGGCCTCAATCGATTGATGGATGCGAGCTCTTTTTATATCGGGCGAATCATTGAGGCAGATCATGTGGTCGAGTATATGGGACATTCCGGTCCGGATACACCCACGCAAATCAATCGTCGCAGCCTGTCGGATCGGGCCAGTCTGTCCGTTTGGTCAGTATGTAACCAACAGGAGTTGTTTTTGCATGACGTCCCGCTGGAGGCAGCGGCTTTATTGGGAGAAGAACATTGCCTGAGATATCTCGAGCTGGGGAGCCCGCTATCGGTGATCAACATCCCACTGGCTTTTGCCGGCAATGTGTTGGGGGTTTTGGTGGTCAAAAGCTTTCGCAAACATGCTTTCAACGATCAGCATTTCAACATTCTTAGCAACCTCGCCAGCTACATTGCCATCGCATTGGAGAATGGCAATGCCTACGCCCAAATCCAGACACAGGAGCAGGAAAGAATGCGCTTTTACAACAATATCTCCCATGAACTGCGCACACCCCTGACCTTAATTCTCAGTCCGATGGACAGCCTGATTGCCTCTCAACAGTGGCCTGATTCGGTCTCACAGGATTTTCAGATTGTCAGACAGAATGTGGTCCGTATGCAAAGCATGGTCGAGCAATTGCTTGAAATTGGCCGCATGGAAGAGGGGAAACTGGTTTTGAGAGAACGCAAATTCGAGCTTCAGGCGCTGATGCGCAGCACCCTGGCATGTTTTGATCTCTTTGCCCGTCAAAAACAGTTGAGATTGCGCTTTCATGCTGAACCAGAAGAAATTTTTGCATGGATCGATGGCGACAAATTGGAAAAAATTCTTTTCAACCTCCTGTCCAACGCAGTGAAGTATACACCCAGAGGAGGAGAAATTTGTCTGATCAGTAAGCGATTGGGGCAGTCATATGTGTTGACTGTCTCAGATAATGGCACCGGCATTCCACCAGACAAAGTCAATGCAGTTTTCGACCGCTTTATTGGACAACATGAAGTCGGACTGGCTTCGGACACGCATCTGTCTTCCTCTGGTATTGGTTTGGCTTTTGTGAAAAAGATGGTGGACTTTATGCATGGTAAAGTCCTGATTCAGGTCCGGCCCGAAGGCGGAACCAAGGTAGTGGTCAAACTGCCTTTTGTTGCGGCGGGGCAGGCAGACAATGCGCCCGATGAACAGGTCATGGATATGGTCCGCTTACCATCCGAAGCGAAGCCTGTCCCGGAAAAGATTCCCAAGCCCTTGAAATCCAGAGGACAACTGCTCCTGGTCGAAGACAATGAAGAATTGGGGCATTTTCTGCAAAGAAAGTTGAGTGATACCTATACGGTTCACTGGGTAAAAAATGGTGCTGAGGCGTTGCAGGACATGCGGCAGGTCCTGCCTGACCTCATCATCAGCGATGTGATGATGCCAGTCATGGACGGTTTTACCCTCCTGAAAACCATGAAAGAGAGCCAGGAGTGGGATCACATTCCCGTGATGCTACTGACAGCCAGAACGGATGTGGTGGATGAGCGTAATGGACTGGATTTTGGGGCAGATGATTATATCGCCAAACCCTTTAATCTGGCCATTCTAAAGTTGAAAATTCGCAATCGTCTGAGTTCCCGGCAGAACCTGATCGCCCGCTACCAAAATAGCCACGACATCGATCCAAGCCAGTTTACTGCCAATCCCAGGGAGGCTGCTTTTCTGCAAAAGGTATTTGATATCCTGGATGCCCAACTCGACAATCCTGATCTAAATGTGGATTTTCTCGCCGATGCCATGGCGATGAGCCGTTCGCTCCTCTTTCGAAAGCTTAAAGCACTGACCGGAGAATCTGGTAAGCAAATGATCATGTCATATAAGATCAGGCAAGCCATTGCGATGCTGCGTAGTGGTCAGTTTCAAGTCAGTGAAGTCAGTGATCGGGTTGGCTACACAGAACCCAAATACTTTAGCCAGGCATTCCGACGATTTACTGGAAAAAAACCCTCTGAATTCCTCCCATAGGTACATTGCAACAAAACAAGAAGCATTTGCAACAAATACCACCCCTGTGTTTTTCGCTTGTGTAGCAGCTTGGATCACAAGAATCTGACAATAGCTTTTGAAAAGGAATACGCTGACATCCTGGTGGAAAAAACATCAGTTCCGCCTACTGGAAATCCTACTTGCGACCCTCATCATTCTGGGAATGTATTTCCTCCTACTGGTGATCACCGGTGCGGCCATTTGGTGACAGCTGATTTGACAATGCTACGTCTGGAATTCTTGGTTTCACCTCCTTCGTGTCATCAAAACTATCTCCAAGATGCAAAGATTACTCGCTATTACGACCTTCTTTCTGCTTCTCTTCGTGGGCGATATGACCGCCCAAAGTTATCGTTACATCCGCGTGCGGGTAACCGCAACCAATGCCTCTGATGATCGCCTGCGACTCAGTGATTTTCGGGTCAGCGACGGCGGTGCCTGGCAAAGTGTATCCAATGGTATTTGGGACAATAATTTTAACCTGCCGGCAAGCAGAACCCTTGACCTTGGATCTGGGAACAACATCCAGATCACCAAGTACGATGTCAAAACGGTTTGGAATACCACGCGTACGCCGCGGGACTTTGTCATTGAAGGTTCCAACAACAACAACAATTGGACGGCAATCGAAACCGTCAGCGGCCGTGGTTCTGGTGCCTATAATTCCAATACCAACAACATTTTTAACCTGAGCAATAATCCGCCTCCCCCCCCTACTTATACCCTCACTGTCAATGCGACCAATGGCTCAGTCAGCAAATCTCCGGATAAAACAACTTACAACAGTGGCGAAACCGTTAGTCTGACTGCTTCCCCCAATGGTGGTTATCAGTTTGACAATTGGAGTGGTGCAGCCAGCGGTAGCAATAATCCAGTGACCATTACCATGAACAGTAACAAAACGGTCACCGCAAATTTTAGTGCGACCAATCAAGGGGGAGGAAATGGGACGGCATATCGCTATGTACGCGTGCGGGTGACTGCCTCCAATGCTTCTGATGGACGCTTGCGGCTGGGTGATTTTGAAGTGAGTGATGGAAGTAGCTCGGCCAGTGTGTCCAACGGATTATGGGACAATCTGGGTTCTTTGCCAACTACCAAAACCAAAGACCTGGGCGCTGGTAATGCCATGGCCGTGAGCGAGTATGAAATCTCTACTTTGTGGGACCTCAGTCGTACGCCACGGGATTTTGTGATTGAGGGCTCCAACAATAACAGCAATTGGACGGTGATTGAGTCTGTCACCGGGCGTCCTTCAGCTGATTACAATGCCAATAGCGGAAATGTCTTCAATGTGAGTGGTGGCGGAAACAATGGCGGGGGCAATAATGGTGGTGGCAACAACAACTCTCTGACCGTATCCAATAATTCCCTGAGCTTTTCCAGCAGTGGTGGCTCTGGAAATTTCAACATTACCAGCAATGTATCCTGGACGGTGACTGAAAATGTGGGTTGGCTGAGCCTAACGCCACAAAGTGGCAGCAACAATGGCAGCATTAACCTGACTGTCAACAACAACGGTGGCACCAACAACCGCAGCACCAATATTACGGTCAGTGGTGGCGGGATTACCCGGACGGTTTCGGTCAGTCAGAGCGGTGCCAGCAGTGGTGGTGGAAATTCCGGCGATGGACTGATTGGCACCAACTTCTGGTTTCTGGCTTCCTGGTCAGGTGAAACGCCTTTCATCAACAATGTCCCCAACAATCCCTGGACCAACAATGCCAACGTCTGGAACCAGAATTTCCTGAATGAAATTGACTTTTATTCCTGCCTCCGCTTCATGGACTGGGGTACGACCAATGAATACACCGGCACTTCCTGGAACGCCCGCC
>JBCBZF010000351.1:0-6489 GCA_039815525.1 Bacteroidota bacterium
GAGGATATTCTGTTTTTTCCGGAACATCCATGGCTACCCCTCACGTAAGTGGCGCAATTCTTTTGCTGAAGGAAGCTTTTCCGAACCAGACTGGTATGCAGCTCAAGACTGCTTTGTATGAGACCGCCATTGACCTGGGCGTACCAGGAGAAGACAATGATTATGGCAATGGGATCATCGATGTAAAAGCAGCTTTTGATTATTTGGTTGGCCAGGGACTTACGCCTACCACACCAGATAAAACCAATGATGCCGCTGTCTCCCAGGTACTGTTCCTCGATTCAGTTCTGTGTAGCGACAATGCCATGCCACTGTTCGTCTTTCAAAATATGGGAACGACACCCATTACCTCTGCAAAGATTGAAGTGCGCTATTCCGATGGAGTGATTGACACCATTGTCTGGAATGGAAATATCCCCACCACTGGATTGACCCAGACTTTCCTGCCCCAGCGTACATTCACATCAGGTAACTATCTGTTGGAATTACACATTTTCGAGGTAAACGGAAAAGACGACTACTTTTTCCTTGATAACCGCCTTTCCCGTGAATTCAGTGTAAGAGCTGAAAACCTCACCATTGACCCAGTTGCTGAGGTTTGTCCCGGTAGTGATGCCATCATCAATGCGACACCGACTTCCGGCTCAGTCGTTTGGTATGATGCAGCGACCGGAGGCAATGTCCTGGCAACTGGTAATAGCTTCCAGACACCAGTACTCAACAGCACCCAGACTTTCTATGCAGCGGTGAGTGAAATTGGCAGTGGTGGCAAGGAAACCTATGTCGGTGATGCCCTCTCAATCGGACTGGGGAATCAGTATCTCATTTTCGATGCCTTCAGTGGATTTACCTTAAAGTCTGTCTTGGTGTTCGGACAGGGAGATGGCAACCGCTTGTTTCAGCTCATCAATTCCAGTGGCGGTGTCATTGCAGAAAAAAACGTTTTCGTGGGTCTTGGCCCCCGTGTGATTGATCTGGACTTTGAGGTTCCGCCGGGAACTGACATGAGACTTCAGCTTGGTGGTAGCCTGAGCAGCCTCTTTGTGAGCAACTCAAATGTGTCCTATCCTTATGTAACACCGGGCCTATTCTCTGTCAAAAGTTCAAGTTTGGGCAATACATCTTATCCTTTCTTTTACGATTGGCAAGTTGAGGTGAACGCCATGTGTAACCGTGTACCAGCAGAGGTTGTGGTTGGGAATGGCAGCATGACGGCAGACTTTACACCAACAGCAACAACGCTGACGTTGCCCAATAATGGTACGGTTAGCTTCGCTGACCAATCTAGTGCCGCAACTGACTGGCTGTGGGACTTTGGAGACGGCAATACCTCCACACTACAGAATCCGACTCATTCATATCTCACCGCTGGCACATTTACAGTTAGCCTGACCGCAAGTGCAGGTGGATGTACCGATGTGGCCACCACAGAAATCGTGGTCAATGGATTCAATGTCAGTTTAGACGATGAGTTGGCTGCTGGTACTGGTATCAATGTCTTCCCGAATCCAAACAATGGCAACTTTAGCCTCAGCCTGGACATTGACAGAGCAGCTGATTATCAGATTTCACTCATCAATCTGGATGGTCGTGAAGTCTACCAGGCAGTTGAACGCTTCCAGCCAAATGAAAAAGTCTTTCTCCAGGAGTCTGATCTTTCGGCTGGTATTTACTATGTGAAAGTAACTTCAGGAGAAATCATCTTCCTCTCTAAAGTTGTGATCACCAAATAAACGGATCAGACATATTTGATGAAAAAGGGCGACTGTTTGGTCGCCCTTTTTCATATTCACATTCAGTAAACTGAATATTTATCGTCCAGGTCCCAAACATTCCCCTCAATTTTGGGTAATTTCCTTACCCATCGTCAATCATCATGAAAAGAAGTCTCTCTCTCCTCTTCATTTGGGGTGTCATTGCCTGCACGTCCCTTTCCGCCCAATCTGCAACCCAATCTGTTTACCTGCTGCTCACAGAACAAGCTGAGTTGTCTGCGATTGACGCAGGCTTGTACGAACGTCAGGCTTCGCCAGCGCAACGAGCAGAACGGGTCATCACCATACTTCAACAAACTGCCAGACGGACCCAGGGACCACTCATCCAATGGTTGCGACAACTGGATGGAGTGGTCTCTACCTCTATTCAGACCTATTGGATTGCCAATGCGATTCAGCTGGAGGCAACTGAAGCCGCTATCGAGCAAATTTCCCGCCATCCGCAGGTGGCATTGGTGGAAAGAGAAATGCAGGAAAGCATTGCGGATGCACGTGATGTGGGACCAGCGGAGGTGAGAAGTGCCGGCGGGCGGGAGTTTGGACATGACATGATCAAAGCACCAGCCCTTTGGCAAAAAGGATATGGTGGCTATGGTCAGTCGGTGATGATCATCGATACGGGAGTAGACAGTGTGCATCCCGCTTTGAGCGGGAGATACAAAGGTCGCTATTATCCCGACCGCCTGACCTGGTTTGACAACAATGGATTTATCAATACGCCTTACGACTGTTCTGATCATGGTACCCATGTAGCAGGTACCGCAGTCGGACTCGATCCAAATACACAGGACACCATTGGCGTGGCACCAGACGGCCTGTGGATGGGCGCTTCTGCGATCAAGTCTCCGGCCAGCTGTGATGGCAGTGGTGGCCAATTTCCCATTGCCAGTCTGCAATGGGCATTGAATCCGGATGGTGATGCCAGCACGGCTGATGATATGCCGGATGTAATCAACTGTTCATTTGGCATTCGGTATGATGATGTCCAGCCGACCATTTGCAATGGTATCTATGCCAGCGTGCTGGAAGCACTGGAGACCGCTGGTATTGCAGTGGTTTGGTCTGCGGGAAACAGCAATGGCCAAACCCAAACCCTGACCGGTCAGGCCAACATCAACATCAATCTTTTGAACAGCTTCACGGTAGCCAATCTCAATCCGGCGGGAACCATCAACTGGTCTTCCAGCCGTGGGCCGTCCATTTGTGGGGGAAATGGTCCGTTGTTCATCAAACCAGAAGTAGCAGCACCAGGTGAAGGCATTCGATCAGCTCTTCCCGGTGGCGGATATGGCCTCAAAACCGGCACATCCATGTCAGCGCCACATGTCGCTGGCGCAATTTTGCTGTTAAAGGAAGCTTTTCCTGATCTGACTGGCTATCAGCTGAAACTGGCATTGTATGAATCTGCGGTAGACATTGGCGCAACGGGAGAAGACAATACCTATGGACGCGGGATCATTGACCTGGAAGCGGCTTTTGATACCATCGTCAACTGGGGATACAGTCCTGCGCAAATATCGGATGACAATGATGTCGAAATGACGGCGCTCCTGAACATCCCCCCAGACTTATGCGACAGCGTACTCAGTCCCATCATTCACCTCCACAATCGTGGAACCACCACAATCAATAGTGCGGAGATTGTGGTTCGCCTGTCAGCGGAATTACTTGATACCATGAGTTGGACCGGGAGTCTGGCAGTGGGAGATACAATGGAAATTCCCCTGCAAACGATGTTGGTGGAAACAGGAGGCTATGATGTCAGGGTTGAAGTCATCTCGGCAAATGGAAAGGCAGACTATCACTTTTTGGACAATCAACAACAAAGTACGATGCGGGTTTTGGCTGATGAATTGGCCGCAGTTGAAACTGAGCCGGTTTGTATCGGATCGGAGGGGATGTTTTCCGTCAAGGGAAATGGCCCGGGACAAGTATTTTGGTATGATGAAGCAGTGGGTGGCAATGAAATTGGCAGTGGCAGTGCTCTCCTGACCGGGCCTTTGCAAGCAGATACCCTTGCCTGGGCGACCGTCTTGTATCGGAGGAATGGCGGAAAACAGGATTTTGACCGACTCAATGGGTTTGCCGACCAGGATCCGGATGGAGGGAAAGCCATGGTATTTGATGCACTGGTCCCTTTCACTCTGAAAAGCGTAACTGTCTACCCGGCTACAGGTACACCCAGGCTTATAGAACTCCGCAATGCAGCTGGTCAGCTTCTGCAAAGCAGCAGCTTTTCCGGAGGCATTGGTTTTCTACCCCGGGTCATCAACCTCAATTTCGAGGTACCAGTAGGCGAGAATCATCGCCTCCTGATTGCAACGCCGCAACCAGGTCTGTTTATCGATACAGCAGAGATTCGCTTTCCTTACAATATCACCAATGCGCTCAGGATAAAGGGTGCTTCACCGGATCTGGGCATTGGCGCATACTATCCCTACTTTTTTGATTGGCAAATTGAATATCCAGGTATGTGTGGTCGGGTTGCAGTACCAATTACCGTAGACAGCGGCCAGGTTGTTGCTGATTTCATTGCTGATCGTACTGCGCTTGACCTACCAGATACCGCTACGGTTCAATTCACAGACCAAAGTCAGGGGGCGACTCAGTGGCAATGGAGCTTTGGAGATGGGGGAAGCAGTCAACTTCAAAACCCCATTCATACCTATTTGTACACTGGACAATATGAAGTTGGTTTGTTTGCAGTTGGACCGGATGGTTGTGGCGACGCGAGCAGCCTGATCATGGACGTCGGAGGGGTCAGTACCAGCTTGCCCGGCACCCAAAGCGGGCAAGATTTCAGGCTTTACCCAAATCCTTCAGATGGCAATGTCATTCTCGAATGGTCAGACAACCAAGGTCGCACCCAATGGCAATGGACCCTCCTAAGCCTGGAGGGACAGACCATTCGGCGGGGAAAGTTGGAGCCCCACGCACTTCAACAACGCCTCTTTCTGACTGATGTCTCACCGGGGCTCTACATTTTGCACCTTCACAATGATCAGCTGAATGTGAGTAAAAAACTGTTGATTCGGGACAGATAAGAAGGTTTGGGACCAACTTATTCCAATTGCCTGAAAGAAAGATTTGATCAGAAAGTGGGCAAAAAGCAGCGTGCAAAATTGCCTACACCTGAAACAGTTGCCATCTACGTATTTTTACGGATGTAATGTGGGTGGAATTGCTGTCCTTTCTTTGGCGAAATGATCTGCTATTTTCGTTATAACAGATCATCGCATGCAACCCAAATCCAAAATCGGAATCATCGGATCTTCGGGTGTGCCAGCCAGACTGGGGGGATCTGAAACATTGACCCACCATCTGGTCCTGCATCTCAGCCAGGAATTTGAGCTATTTGTATTTGGTTCAAAGCGACCTTATCGCAAGACCGAACGCAAGAGCCATTGGCACGGCGCCCGCACCATCTTTTCGCCTTTTGCGAACAGAGGCATCCAGAGACCCCTTTACGCTCTCTCCTCGATGTTGTTTGCCATTGGCAGCACCCAAATGGTTTTGATCCTGGGGTTAACGGGTGTCTTGTTGTTGCCCATCCTCAAGCTGCTGACCAACCGTCGCTTTCTGGTTTTGATCGACGCCCTCCATTGGCACAAAAACCAATCGAATTCATTTCGGAAGATGTACCTGCGTCTGGGTGAGCGCATCGCTGTGCGCTATGCAGACGTCTTAATCGCTGATAATTTGGCGATTCAACATTATCTGCGAAAAACATATGGTGTTCAGGCAGCTATGGTCAGTGTGGGTGGCAACCACGTACGGGCAATTTCCCCTACAGATGCGGAAAAACGAAGAGATGAATTCCCATTTCTAGCGGAACGTTACGTCCTGAACATCTGCCGCATCGAACCCCACAATCATATCGATATGATCCTGCGAACCTTCGCACAATATCCACGATATCAATTGGTATTGGTAGGGGATTGGTCGGGCAGTGAGTATGGGATCTCTTTGAAGAAACACTATCAGGCTTATGAAAACATGCATCTGCTTGATGCCATTTATGACGCAGATACGCTCAACTTATTGAGAAGCCGTGCATTTGTGTATCTGCACAGTCATCAGGCTGGCGGGACCAACGCCAGTTTGGTGGAAGCAATGAGTCAGGGTTTGCCAGTGATTGCTTATGATAATGCCTCAAACCGGGAAACCACACAAAATCAGGCCCGTTATTTCAACCATCACCTCGCCATCATTTCCGCATTGGAAAACATGAGTTTATCGGAGATGCGCCATTTAGGGGAAAATATGAACCGCATTGCTTTACAGCGATACAGCTGGGCCTATATCGCCCTCTGCTACAAGCAAGTATTCCAGATTGGTTTAGGAGAAACCATTGATCGTTCTCAATTGAGTCTGGCTCCTCAGTACGCCGAATTGGAACAGACAATTTTTAATAAATCAACAGGCCAAACAATAGCAACCAACTAATCGCGGTCAGCTGTACAAAGCGATCGCTGAGCAACACTTTGGTCGGGCTGCCACTTTTTTCTTCCACAAAAGTGATCTGCATATAACGAAGCACCCCGATGATCACAAATATGACGGTCAGATAAAGGGTCTCGCCAAAACGTTGCTGCACCTCTTCAGATATCGTGTAGGAAATATAAGAGACGATCAAGACCGAAGCCATAATCATCATGGCCCCATTGATGAATTCCAGATTGTAGCCACTAATGGATTTTCGAACTTCCCTACC
>JBCBZF010000164.1:0-8828 GCA_039815525.1 Bacteroidota bacterium
CGCCAAAAGAATAAGCATCAGGTAGTTTAGTTTTTTAGGGGTTGCGCCTCACCATTTGGAGTGAGGCGTTTTTTTGTATATTTGTATTCCTGGATGAACAAAAAGTGGGGAAGAAAACGGTCTTGTGAACCTGATTCTCTAATTCGACAGCATGCAAATGCGCCCCACGTGCTGGCTTACTGCCAGCCTTATTTTCTTGTTTTCTCATTCTGTTTTGCTTGCGCAAACTGCGCAAATCAGCATTCCTCTGTCTCACCCAATTTCGTGGGATAGTCTCTACGCATCAGGTCTGAGTCAGACCCACGGGTATTCTGGCGGCCAATTTTTCCATCGGCCTGCCGAAGCTGAAGACCTCATCCTATTGGACCAATTTGACGTGCCCTACATTGTCAAGACTGACGATCTTTCCGCTTATTATCAACGAACTTTACCACAGCCTGACGCCAACCAGCGTACGGCTTGTAATGGCACACATTTCCAATTTGGCAGTATGGGTGGGTATCACACCTATGACGAGGTAGTGGCCAATCTCGACTTAATGCGGCAGTTGTTTCCACAATGGATCTCCGACAAATTCTCGATTGGGACAACCTATGAAGGACGGGACATCTGGGCCGTTAAACTCTCTGATCATCCGGCATCAGATGAGTCAAGTAGCGAAGGGGTCGTCTACTTTGATGGCCTGACACATGCCCGCGAACCCATGTCGATGGAGGTATTACTCCATTATATGTGGTGGTTATTGGAAGGCGCAGATTCACATGATGAAGCCGCCCACTTACTACAAAACCGTGAGATTTTTGTGGTCCCAGTGGTCAACCCTGACGGTTACGTTTACAATGAAACCATTGCCCCCAACGGTGGTGGCGTCTGGCGGAAAAACCGTCGTCCCATCAATACCAACTGCGTTGGGGTGGATCTCAACCGAAACTTTGCCCATGACTGGGGACATTCAGCTGGCGCATCCGGCAATCCTTGCTCACAAACCTTTCATGGCGGCATCGTCGCCTCAGAAGCAGAAACCCAGTCAGTGCAAGCCCTCATTGATAGCATTCAACCCGCTACTGCCATGTCTATGCATTCGCATGGGCAGGTGATTGTGTATCCGCCCACCATCCGGGATACCTCTGATGCTTTCGCTACCTATGCAACGCATACGGTCGACTTCATATCCGACAATCACCTGGCTTTTGGGACCTCCAATGATGTGCTCAGTTATTTCGCTTCCGGTACCACCATTGACTACCTGCATGGTGAAGGGGTGCAAGCCTGGATGCCTGAAATCGGAACCGATATGTGGGAAGCATTTCCCAATATTTGCGTTCGCAGCGAAGAAATACGTCCGGCCTTACTCTATGCAAGTTGGGCCGCAGGCGCTTTCCCAAGAATCCATACAATCCAGCATTCAGAAGCAGTGCCAGGCGATACACTCTTTCTAGAGGTCAGCCTCAGTAATCGCGGTGTCCACCACACCGACAATGTACTGGTACAAGCCAAAAGCCTGACGGATGGAGTTTTCCAATTGGGGCCTTTTCCACAGTCTCCTATCCAACTTACCAACCATCACCACCGTACCCAACGCAATTGGGGGTTTCAGTATGGGGTTGAATCCGATCTTCCTTTTCTCTCAGATCTCGCATTTGAAGTGGTCGTTCTGGAAGGTGGAACCGTTTCACATCGAGATACCCTCCGCCTACTGAGTGGGCAAAGACAACTGAAACGCACAGAAGGCTTTGAAGCGGGGCGGGCGGATTGGGTTCCTGCTGCCAATGTTGCTTTCTGGCGTCTCTCAGATCATCTGCCTGCAGAAGGAGACTTTTGCCTGACCGATTCTCCAGACCGAAGCTATGCCAACAATGTCAACAGCACACTCTCGTATCTGCCAGGCCTCGACCTCCGTAATCTGACCCATCCCTTTTTGGAATTTATGGGACGCTGGTCTCTGCAGCCTCACCTTGATTGGGTCAAATTGGAAGTATCACCTGACAATGGCGGCAATTGGTATTCGATCGGTGGCGAGATGATGAATGGAGAAATGCGCTTTAATGGGCATCAAAGTTGGGCACGCCACCGAATTGACCTGGCAGATTTTGTCGGTCAGGAATTGCAACTGCGGTTGCGCATGGAAAGCAATGCTTTGGTGCGCAGTGATGGATTTTATGTGGATGATATCAGATTGGTTGAGTATGCAGATGTAAGACAAAGTGTTTCCATCGAAACCGAACCAGCCGCAGGCCTGCGTATGTATCCCAACCCAGCAGTTGATCTGGTGCAAATTGAGATCCCGCCTCATGCTGATCAGGAAAGCAGATTGGCGGTAGTGGATGCACTGGGGAAAGAGCTTTTTGCAGAATCGCTGCCACCATCCGCTGGAAAAAGCCGATATTCACTGTCGATTGCCGACTGGCCGTCGGGTTGGTACCTGGTCCGCCTGCAGATCGGTGGTCAATGGTATCATCAGCCACTGATCAAATGAAGCCCTTAGGTTTTTCCTGTCCACATTGCTATACTGAGCAACAACGTCCTCTCCAGCAACGCTGTCAGGTCTGCTCCCTCAATATGATGAGCGACCAGGCCTTTGGTAGTTGGCAAAAAGTGATCGCGCCCAGGGCGCAGGAAATCGAGCAGCTTTTCGCAGCAAAGAAATACCGGGCCATACAACCACTCCTGACCGAACTGGCACCTTATGATCCGCATTTTTCATCCCTTCAGAAATGGCGTGAAGCATGTCAGCAAGAACTTCCGGCTCCCACACGGTTTTCCCCTCAATTGATCATCAACTGCCTCATCTGGCTGGTCCTGATCATGGCACCGGTTTTTGCATTGATGAGTGGTGCCGACCTTATGATGACAGGTTTTCTGACTTTACCGGTTTTGGGCTGGGCCTATCTGGGAATCTGGCCATTGGTCCGAAAATGACATCCTGCTTGTCCATATTCAGGCAAATCCCGCTCGCTCTTTGGTGCATATTCATGCTTTGGACACCTGATATGCTCAATGCGCAAAACCACAATGGCCATTTATACCAAACTCTCCTGTCAGACTTTGTAAAGGAAAGTGGTCTGGTCAAAGAATGGCGGGAAAATATGCCCACTGGTTTTTTGCCATCGGCCAGTGTTGACAGCAGCAGTCAAAAAGTGGTTCGCATTGGTGAGCCGGACATTCGATATGAAAAAGCAGGTAAAAAACGCTTTGTCCGCAGCATTCGTCTCAGCCTTCAGATTCAGGATAGCAGCAGCCATTTTCGCAGTCTTAGCTATCAAGACACGCTTGCCCTAACGCAGCTCAAAATGGTTTATAAAAGCAGTCCGGCAGCCTTGCGGGGAGACAAACCGACTGCCTGGGCAAAATGGGGTGCACCAGCTACCTTGATTGGACTGAGTGTGGGGGGAGTCATTTCATTGTTTTATCTTCGCAGCCAATGATAAAAGCTCTGATTCGCTGGATATTCACAGCTGGTAGTTTGATCTGTGCAGCGGCATTGTTGACTGATTGTGCACAACAAGCCAATCCACAGGGTGGTCCGGTCGACGAGACCCCTCCGGAGGTTGTCAGAACCAATCCTGAAACCGGTACCCTTAATTATTCGGACCCGACAGTCCGTATTTTCTTTGATGAGGCGGTCAAAAAAGGCACTTATGGCAAAGAAATTTTTATTTCTCCTCTGCCCCAGAAACGCCCCCGCCTCATCCTGAATGACAATGCCAAACGCCTCAGCATTCGTTTTGAGGAAGAATTTCGGCCACAGACAACTTATGTGATCACGCTCAACGAAATTTCTGGACACTATGCGCCCAACAAAATGAAGGAGGCCTACACTCTGGCGTTCAGCAGTGGCGACAAATTGGATTCTCTCCAAATTAAAGGGAAGGTACTCGGTACCGGAGGAGAAGCAGTCAAAGAAATGACCATGTTGTTGTTTGACGCTGATAGTGTGCCTTTCAATGATTTTTTCGGGGTCCGGCCGGCTTACATTACCAAATCCACCGAGAGCGGAGCGTTTTCATTCAGTTATCTGCGGGATGCCCGCTTTCGGTTGTTTGGCGTCAAGGACGAGGACCAGTCCAACTCCTGGAGCACGCCCAACGAATTGATTGCGGTGTCAATGGATTCCCTGGTCAACTTCAATACCGAAGATTCTACCGGCCTGGCCACAGCCGTCTTATATGCCTTTAAGCCGGATGATGGGCCGCCCCGTTTGCAAAATTATGCCTGGTTGAACCAACAAACACTTTTGGTACGCTTCAGTGAAAATTTGAATCTGGACTCGCTTCAAATTGTTCAGACGGATACGCTGGGGCAAGACAGTAGTCAGTTGACCCAGTTTACCTGGTTTCCCAAACCTGACCCGGAGCTGATGCTCCATGTACCAAAAGGGAAAGCCGATTGGCAGATTCACTTCCGTTCCATTGCTGATAGCCTGGGCAATCGCATTGATACAGTGCTCCGTGTCGAACCAAAGAAAGTACGAACAGAGACAGATCCATTCCTGCAAAAGCCTCAGTATGATTTAGAAAACCTTGCCTGGGAGATCGTTGGCCACCACGTCTGGACCGAAGCAGATCTGGAACACGTCTTTCTGACTGATACCAGTTCCGTAGATTCTCTTCAAAAACAATTTGTTTTGCGTGCAGAAGCAGATGCCTTTCGGGTGAAACTGCGCCCGGAAGGGGACATCGATCCGAAACAGCCTTATGACCTGAAGGTCAATGGAGCGTATTTTTTGGCGGCAGACTCTATGGACACAGACAGCACCTGGCTGTATCCGGTCACATGGCCCGACATAACCGAATACGGCACCTTGCAAGGGGTGCTGCACCCGGATACCAGTTGGAGAGGTCCCTGGATCGCGTATTTGGTGGACGAACAAGGCAAGGAGATTCGCACCTTCACGGACACCGCCTTCTCTTTTCGATTCATCCCACCTGGAAAATATGGCTTTAAGGTATTACTTGATGCCGATGGCAATGGAACCTGGACCACCGGTTCTGTCTTTCCGCCTCGCAGACCAGAAACAATCTGGACCGACAGCGAAAAAATTGAGATTCGCGCCAATTGGGACTTTGAAGATCATGTGGTCGAAATGAATAAGGCTCAGCCGACTGCTGAAGCGGAGCCAGAAGCACCCGCTGAGACGGATGCAGGCGCCGCTGGTTTTCAAGATAAAAACCGATGATTGACTTATTCCAGCGTCTTTACAATCAGATCTGTTCCTAAAAATTCAAGGTCTTTTTTCCCATACCAGCTCCTGATACGCGGTAGTTTCATTTAGCCAATCTGTATAAGGCCATCAAAGCGGATATACTCACCCGCAGTATCATCCTGCAGATCAAAGAACTCAAGCCCCAGCATCTCAAAATTTTCCGTTGAGACCATCACACGCCAATGTTTGCTGATCATTGGTTTTGCCAGCAGAAAACTGACCGCAAAGGCTTCCTGACCAAAAAAATCGATGGTCGTAACACCTTCTATTTCTGCTCGGTCATTTTCCAGCAAAGACATCGGCAGACCATACATCACACTGTAAAAATCCTGGTAAGAAGCCGGACGATTAGGCTGGAGAAAATAGGTTTTCTCATCCGCTGCTGTATACTGATCTGAACTGTCCAGCAAGACACGACTCGTTCCATCAGCCGCAAGTTGGTAAGTCGTCATACGTCTTCCACGCTTTCGGTCCATCGAAAATGTCTGCCCGGCCCGATCCAGATGAATGATTGAATAACGCTCTGGAACCTGTAGCCGGGGTTCCTGTATGTGCAAGTGAAGTGGTGTATGTTTCCACTGTTGTGCCGGATCATGGATTTCGATGCTTTTTTGCAGAATGTAATCAGCATTTTGGCAGGTACTGATACTGTTTTGGCCAGGCAAGCTACCCGCTGCGAAAATGATAAGGAGAAGGATAAGTGTCCGCATATCATCAGGATCATGAGTGAAAAAATAAAATAGTGGCTCTGGAGGAGCACTTATTGCGAAAAAGAGAGCTGGCAATTTTCACCCGTGCGTGTCTCGTGCAATAGACTCCACGAAAAAAGTCCTGAACCTTTCAATAGGATTTTGTTTTTTACAGGATGGAAGATTCTGTCTTCTTGCCACACTCAGGGAAAAAGCCTTCCGTAGACAAATCACTCTGGTACTTTTTTTGAGTATATGTTTTCGGCTTTCCCCGTCTGTTTGATACTTCCTGTACCGCAAATCTGATTTTTATGCGTCAGCCTCTTGCCCCCTCTTCTGACCGTAGGCTCATTTTTCTAGAACAACAACCTGATTATCTACATACCAAATTACTGGACGAGATCCGTTCAATGGATTTCAAACGCCTGGACAAGCAATCACATGTTTACTTAGATTTCACCGGCTCAGGCCTTTATGGAGAAAGCCTGCTCGAGCAACATCATCGTTTCCTGAAAGAAAATGTGTTGGGGAATCCACATTCGAGCAACCCGACGTCTCAGTTAGCGACTGTGCATTGCGAAGCAGCCAGACAGGCAGTTTTAGATTATTTCCAAGCGGGAGATGACTACATCTGTATTTTCACGCCCAATGCATCAGGTGCACTCAAGATTGTCGGAGAATGCTATCCTTTTTGTCAAAACGGCCATTTCCTCCTCGCCTACGACAACCACAACTCCGTCAATGGCATTCGGGAATATGCAAAAAAGAAAGGGGCAGACTTTGACTACTGTCCATTGCGAGCGGAAGATCTGAGGCTAGATGCGTACGCTCTCGATCAGTTGTTGCAGGGGCCCAAAAATAAGGACAACAAACTATTTGCTTTTCCAGCCCAATCCAATGTTTCTGGTGTGAAGCATGATTTGAGTTGGATCGAAAAAGCCCAAAGTCTGGGATGGGATGTACTCCTAGATGCCGCTGCTTTTGTCCCGACCAACCGACTGGACTTATCAATGATTAAACCGGATTTCGTTTCGGTTTCCTACTATAAAATGTTCGGTTATCCCACTGGTCTGGGCAGCCTGCTGGTGCGTAAGTCTGCTTTTCACAAATTGGTCAAACAATGGTTTGCCGGTGGGACAGTGAGCATGGTCTCAGCCGTAGTGGACAAACATGAACTCCACAACAATCATGAGAAATTTGAAAATGGCACCATCAATTTCCTGGACATACCTGCAGTCAAAATGGGCCTGGATATGATGAGCCTGATTGGGGTGGAAACCGTTCAGAAGCGGGTGGCCAGCCTGACACGCTGGACGCTGGCACAGCTGCAGGCCATGCGACACCAAAATGGTCAACCATTGGTGGAAATCTATGGTCCCAAAGACGGCATCAAACGCGGGGGAACCATTATTTTCAATTTGCTTGATCCCAATGGTAGGGTACATCCGTTTTACGATGTGGAATCCGCTGCCAATGCCCGCAATATTTCCCTCCGAACCGGCTGTTTTTGCAATCCTGGTCTGGACGAGATCAACAGTTGTGTAACCAATGAGGAAATGATGCGCTACTTCAAATACTACAGTGGCCCCATGCAGGATCACAAGGCGCATTTTGATTTTATCGGACGCATGCGGGGGGCCATTCGTATTTCATTCGGCATGATCTCGAACTTTCAGGATGCCTGTAGTCTGGTTGATTTTATCCTTCCCTACTGCGATCAGTTGGTCGAAAATATACAGTTGACCAAAGAGTTGCGATAGGCGGATTTTTTCTTTTGCGGATATACGGTTTCATTGCAGAAAAGGGTTATCCATACAAAACCCGCATCATGCAAAAATATACGATCCGATTCTGCCTTTTCCTTCTCCTGTTTTCAGGCGATCTGTCCCTGATGGCGCAAAGCCATCCCGGGCGTTTCATCACAGTAGAAAAGCAGTTTGGCGACAGTCGAATTGACGGCTATAACCTCTATATCCCCGATCTCTGTACCAAAAGAAGCAAATCCTTTCCGGTCATTGTCTTTTTGCAAGGTGGCCTGGGTGTGGGTGATGAGGTAAATAAAATTTTCAATTGGGCCCTTCCAAAGGAGTTAAAAGAAGCGGATCAAAGCAATCCGGAATTGTATGACTTAAAGCTCAAGCGCTTTGTATATGTCATGCCACATATCTCGCAGGGGCAATTTTATGAAAATACACATGCGCTTAAACGCATCCTTGAGGAAGTGAGCGAAACCTGGAATGTAGACAAAAGGCGTATTTACCTCACCGGCTTGAGCCGTGGTGGTCATGGAAGTTGGGGCGTGGCCAGTCGGATGCCTGACGTTTTTGCAGCAGTAGCGCCCATTTGTGGTGCTGCACATGGCATCGAGAATTACGCCAACCTTGGCAGCTTACCAATCTGGACCTCACACAACCTCGCCGACGGCGTGGTGGATTACCAGGAAACCAAAGAGACGGTCGCGAAAATTGAGAATCTGACCGGTAAGAGTTTTTACCACAGCCAAACCATTGCTGAAACCGACTACGAAACCCATGACCGGATTTTCACCTCTGGTACCAATGAAAGCAAAAGTCATGATGCCTGGACGGAAATGTACAATGATGTGCGTTTCTATCGCTGGCTGCTGCGTTTTCGGAAGGAGTGAATGTAATCCTTCGTCTTGGTATATAGGGTGTATCCACCAATCATGTCTTTCGATTTATTGAATGGATTCTATAAGGATACAATATTTCGGTACATTAGAGCATGATTATCAAAGCGATAGGTAAATAATGGATTTAAATAGTCTGTTCTTGAACCCTGAAATTGACTGGTCATATATCCACGATTGGGTGGAAAAATTGGGACTGAATACCTTTGACTTACTTCCGGAATGAAGGATACACCGAAACATATACTTCAGAAACAGTTCGACATTTATTATCAAAAAAGTTCAG
>JBCBZF010001176.1:0-2085 GCA_039815525.1 Bacteroidota bacterium
GTCGGTGTGACACCTGCCATCGCCGCCTGCGGACAAGGCGCCCCCGCCGATCCTGCAGCCTTAGAACCTTTGCTCGGGACACCGCGCCCGATTACCGGCTGCGGCCGTTCTGATTATCCTCATTCTGCTGAATTTGGGCACCATACTAGGCATTGGACCTGAAAGTCTTCCTACACAAAGTGTACATCCGCTGGCTGAAGAGCTCGGATGGGCCCACCAAACTGGCAAAGCATTGTGGGAATGAACAATGTGCTTACATGGTTGAATCCACTCCGGGCATTGTGGATCATTCTTATTCTGATTGGTCTCAATGTATTGATGTTGGCCACCTTTTGGGGCAGTCAATGGACTGGATCAAAGCTGCCGAAACCACCGCATCGGGTTCCAATCATGCGGTTTTTACATGAAAAACTGACCCTGGATGAGGCACAGATGACCCAATTGAGAGCATTGCAACTTGCACACCGTCAGGAGCATGAGCAAATGAGTCGACATATTCATGAAAGCCGCATTCAGTTGTTCGAATTACTCAAAGCGCAAGAACCTGATAGCATTGAGATGGCTCAAAAGAGCAGATTGATAGGAGACTTGAGTGCGCAAAGAGAATTATCTACCTACCACTTTTTGCAGGAAATAAGGAAAATATGCCGCCCTGCCCAGACGGAAAAGTTTGAGGAAGTTTTCCATGATATGTTGAAAGACATCGGACCGCCGGGTCCTGGTCGATTAGGTCCTGGCCCAGGCAGACGTCCTTCAGAGGGATCATTGCCCCCTCATCCGCCGCATCCAAACTAGCGTTTGCTCTTCCTATGCACCTTGAGTTTGACCAACATTTTTTGACTGAATTACAGGCTGGTTCTGAACCAGCCTTTCGGTCATTGGTCGAATCTTACCAGAATCGGGTGTACAATACCTGTTTTGGGTTTGTGCGGCATCAGGCTGAGGCGGAGGACCTTGCCCAGGAAGTATTTGTAGAAATTCACCAGAAAATATCAAGCCTGAAACAAGCGGAAAGCCTGCCAGCATGGGTCTACCGTATTTGCGTAAATAAATCCTTGGAATATATCCGCTATCAAAAACGCAAAAAACGTTTCGCCTTCCTGCAACCCATATTTGGAGATAAGGAAAGACCAGATGTTGAGCCCGGCCATTGGGAGCATCCGGGCTTTCAATTAGAAGAAAAAGAAAAAGCCGCGGTCCTCTTTACTGCCATTGAATCCTTGCCTGAAAAGCAAAGAGTAGCCTTTAGTCTCCACAAGCTGGAGGGACTGCCCTATCAGGAGATTGCAGAGGTAATGGAAGGCAGCCTTGCCTCAATAGAAAGTCTCATCTTCCGGGCGCGCAGAAATCTCCGCAAAAAGCTGATGGATTATTATCGAAGCCAGGCTGAAGACTGAATTCATCTTTCTACCACTTTCTCACAGCTTTGGTCTGGTAAAATCATAAAATTCAGGAGAGTTTTGTGGTAGTTATTGTCAGTTTGACCATATATTTGTTTAGATTGACTTGATACATGACTACTATGCTACGAAAATCAACTCTCTCCCTCTGGGTTGGCCTCCTCTTCATCAGTGTTTTTTTAATGGGGAATGGGCAGTCTGACCCTCAGAAACCCCTCTATAAACAAGCAAATGCAAGCATCGACGATCGGGTTGATGATTTGTTGGGACGTATGCGTCTGGAAGAAAAACTGGCGCAGGTGGTATGTACCTGGGTTGGAAAAGGCAATTTGCGTAAGCCGGATGGCAGTTTCAGTCCTGATTCTGCTAAGAAGTATCTGCCACACGGAGCCGGACAAATCGGACGACCCGGAGAAGGTCATGCTTCTGTGAATACCCCTGGTCCTGGCCCTCGCTACACCGCAGATTTTACCAATACTGTCCAGAAATATTTTTTGGAAGAAACCCGCTTGGGGATTCCGGTCATGTTTCATGGAGAATGTCTGCATGGCTATGCATCCAAAGATGGTACGAGCTATCCACAACCCATTGCCATTGCCTCCAGTTGGAATCCTGAGATGGTGGAAGAAATGTTCGCCCAAATTTCACTTGAGGCCCGCTCCCAGGGAATTCATCAGGCACTCAC
>JBCBZF010001189.1:0-2042 GCA_039815525.1 Bacteroidota bacterium
CCAGACCCTGCTTCTCCACTATCATGGACTTTCAGATGCAACATTGCATCATGAAATACTACCTGAATTCATGAAAGAATTGCAATGCACGCGTTGGTAAGGTAAGAGTATTGCCTCGGCGGTTCAGTATTATTGCTGATCTACACAAAATTGACTGCGACGCATTCCGTCTTTTTCTTTCCCCTTTGGCTTGATGTAATATTTTGGCAGAAGGGAGCCAAAAGCTAGCCAAAACCTCCAGAGAATAGCGTGAATCATATATTATTGGCGCGTAATATAACCAGCATTCCTTTCCATAAAATGCCTTCGTGCTTCAGCTTTGTCTCTTTTCTAATTTTTGCCGCCTATCGTTCATTTGGGGACAAAATGATCCACGGCTAACTTTCTCAAATTGATTCAACCCTGTGAATAACTCATGAGAAAGCTATTTATTTTATCCTTCCTGTTTGCCTTGTGTACTCCCCTCCTCTCCCAGGATGGCCTGCCGGAAAAGCCAGAAGATGGAAAATGTTATGCGAAGTGTGTCACACCAGATGAATACGCAGATTCATTGGTGCGGATTGTCACACAACCTGCCTACAAAGAGCTGAAAGTCATACCCGCCGAATACAAGACGGTCACCGATACCATTGTTATTCGCCCAGCCTCAAAGGAATACACCTATGTTCCGGCCAGCTACCGAACCGTAAAAGATACTTTTATCATCAAAGAGAGTTATAACCGACTCGCCATTGTTCCTGAAGCTTTCCGGACGTCTAATGAGATCGTTATGCTCAAACCCGCTATTGGGAGATGGGAAATGGGCGCAAAGCTGCCCGATTGTGATTCCTCCAATCCAGAAGACTGCCGTACCATGTGTTATCGGGAATATCCGGCTGTGACGACCAGTGTAGCCACGAAGGTTTTGGATAAAAATCAGACAACCGAATCGAACCGCATCCGCGCAGAAGTGCAGATCGTCAGTCGCGAAGAAGAGGTGAGTCCGGCCAGATATGAGGAAAAATTGATCCCAGCCCGCATCAAAACTTATACCCACCAGGTGCTCATCAAAGATGAGACGACTGAAGAGGTTGAAATTGCTGCAAAATACGCAGAAGTCACAGTCCAGAGATTGGTCAAAAAGGGCGGACTAACGTACTGGAAACAAGTCGAATGCAGCCTGCCGGCTGTTGGAGAAATTTTGCCGATCAATTATGAATTGGGAAGTGCCGCATTAACCACCTCTTCCCGGAAAATCATTGATGAAAAACTCTATCAATTCTTATTGGAACACCCAGAATCCAAAATTGAATTGTCCTCTCATACAGATTCCCGGGGAAGTGCTTCCAACAACCTGGCTTTATCCAAAAGACGGGCACAGTCAGTGGTCAATTATTTGGTCAACAAAGGCATTAGCCGCAACCGCCTGGTTGCAAGTGGTAAAGGAGAGACCCAACTATTGAACCGCTGTGTGGATGGTGTGAATTGCTCGGAGACTGAACACCGTCTCAATCGACGCACAACCTTCCGAATTCTGAATTATTAGGAGACGGATTTCCCAAAACAGGAAGCGCGGATTCGATGATTGAATCCGCGCTTTTCATATTTCTATCCTTCCATTAATTTCTTTTCAGGAAAACAGCATCATAACGCAGCCTTCCTTCGGAGGTAAAAATCATCAGGAAATAGTATTGTGAGGGCCAATCCACCAAAGGAATCTCATGCTGGCCTGTACTTAAGTCCAGCTTTTCTTCATAATACTGGTTGCCGTCAGAATCCACAATGATGGCATATAAGCAGCGACTTTCTGCACATGCTTCTGAAACCTCGCCTCTAATCACCAAATGGTCAATTACTGGGTTTGGATAAATCCCATAGATAGAGAATCTGTATTCAGAAAACTCTCCAATAACTTGTTGGCTTTGTTGAAGTGTTTGCGTGTCGCTTGTGCTTCGCTCCTGCCCCAGGACTGACTGAGAAGACAAACATAAGAAAGTGATACAGATTAGGATGAACAGGTTTTTTAGCTGCATGATAAATTGGTAAAAGTATCTCAATTGTTA
>JBCBZF010001087.1:0-2435 GCA_039815525.1 Bacteroidota bacterium
CCTGGCAGTGGTCTGCCTGATGATGGTCATGACCATCATGACCTTGCTGCGCCAGAAAAAAGAACAAGCCGCTGCTGCCACAGCGACCGAGACAGAACGCATGGCCGAACCAACCGAAAGCTGGTGGAGCCGCGTCTGGAAAAAACTGGAGGATGCCGTTCCAGTAGCAGAAGAAGCGAGCATCGATATGGGTCATGAGTATGACGGCATTCGCGAATTAGACAACAATCTTCCTCCCTGGTGGAAGTATGGATTCTATGTTACCATCGGGGTTGCCATCATCTATATGGGCGTTTACCACATTTTCGGTGATTGGTCCTCCGATCAGGAATATCAGGCAGAAATGGCTGAAGCAGCGATCATAGAAGAGCGGTATCTCCAAAAGGTCGCCAATATGGTCAATGAAAATACAGCTGTGGCCCTGACGGATGCCCATGATATTGCCAATGGTGCCAACACTTTCAAAACCTTTTGTGAAACCTGTCATGGCGACGCAGGGCAGGGAGGTATTGGGCCCAACCTGGCAGACCAGTACTGGCTGCACGGCGGTGATGTCAAGGACTTATTCAAAACGGTGAAATATGGTGTGCCTGAAAAGGGCATGATTTCCTGGAAAGAACAGCTTGACCCACGCCAGATCCAGGAAGTGGTAAGCTTTATTCTCACCTTTCAAGGAACCGATCCCCCAAATCCGAAAAAGGCTGAGGGTGAATTGTATACCCCTGTCGCAGATACAACTTCAGTTGCATCAGCAGAAGGACTTTCTATAAACGACTGATTGCAGCAACATGGCAAGCAAAGAGGCACCAGTTTTTGATCCTGACAGCTTTCGCGATCGCATCGCGACAGTTGATGAAAGCGGAAAAAGGCGTTGGATCTATCCCAAGCAACCTTTTGGTCAATACTATAACTGGCGAAAAATTGTCAGCTATCTCTGTCTGATCATTCTGTTTGGGATGCCTTTTCTCAAGGTGAATGGCCAGCCCTTTTTCCTGTTCAATGTCCTGGAACGGAAATTCATCTTATTTGGCCTGACTTTCTGGCCGCAGGATTTCCACCTCTTTGCCTTGGCCATGGTCACGCTCTTTGTCTTCATCGTCCTTTTTACGGTAATGTTTGGCAGGATTTGGTGTGGCTGGGCTTGCCCACAGACCATTTTCATGGAAATGGTTTTCCGCCGCATCGAATACTGGATCGAGGGAACGCATACCCAACAAATCCGTCTGGCCAAAGCCCCCTGGAATCGGGATAAAATCTTGAAGAAGGGAAGCAAATGGGGATTGTTCGCATTGATTTCATTCCTGATTGGCAACACCCTGATGGCATGGATCATTGGGGTGGATGAATTGGCCGAGGTCGTGATCGAGGCTCCGACTCAAAACTGGGGACGCTTTACCTTTGTGATGCTGTTTTCAGGCATTTTCCTCTTCATTTTCACCTACTTCCGCGAACAAGCCTGTATCGCAGTTTGTCCATACGGTCGATTGCAGGGGGTTTTGTTGGGGAAAAAGTCCATCGTGGTCATCTATGACTGGTTGCGCGGAGAACCCAGAGGAAAGAAGAGCAAGCAGAATGCAGCCAAAGAGCTAGGTGATTGTGTCTCCTGTAACCAATGCGTGGCCGTTTGTCCCACTGGCATCGACATTCGCAATGGTACCCAGATGGAGTGCGTCAACTGTACCGCTTGCATTGACGCCTGCAACAACATCATGGACAAAGTAGGCCGGCCGCGCGGACTGATCCGCTACGATTCCTATGATGGCATCATGGAAGGCAGCGGCTTTAAGTTGACCACCAGGGTCTTCGCCTACTGTAGCGTATTGCTCGCTTTGATCAGTGTCCTGAGTTTTTCCCTCAGCAGTCGCAGTGCGGTGGAAACCACCATCCTGCGTTCACCAGGCAGCCGCTATCAGACCACCGAAGATGGTCTGATCGTCAATTTGTACTCGCTGCAGTTCATCAATAAAACCCAGGATAATATTCATCCGGAGGTTCTCCTCAGCGGACATCCAGGCGAGTTGGAAGTGATAGGGAAAGAGGTGGTCGTAGAGCCGCAGGGCATGTACAAAGGCGCGATCCTGATCAAAATCAGACCAGAGGATCTGGACAGTCGGGCTACCAAAATCCAACTGTCCATACAAGTTGATGGGCAGGAGATTGACCGGATCAAGAGCAGCTTTCTGGGGCCGATGAAGTAATGAAACATGAGTTTGGCTAAGTATCCTGTAAAGATTCATCTAATCGGAAAATGCACGTCGGATTGGCCAAAAAGCGGGGGAGGCGTTGGATTGTAGGTATGGCAGCATTTTTTGGCCTTGATTTTTGGTTCTTTTCATCCAAGGAAAAGAACTAGAGCAGGCTCGGCCACACCCGAAGGGTGATTGTGGGCGACGATGAGGGCCGCGGCGTGGTGGGTCAGGGCCTGGCAGACCACC
>JBCBZF010001193.1:0-2034 GCA_039815525.1 Bacteroidota bacterium
ATCTGAAAAAGGGAGTCTGGCAGGCGAATGACATCAATGACACCGTCCGGAATTTCTTTCAACTTCCCAATTTTTTCGGAATTTTGGATGGGCGCCACACTCTGAATCAATGAATCCAGTTGGCGCTGCTCTCGAATCCGGTTCAACTCTTCCAGGCTCAGGCGGGTCTCGAACTGTAGATCAAGTTCCTGATAAACAGGATCTTTGGGCCGACCTTCAGCGTCAAGAAACATGGGCGTGAGGCCGATTCCTTCAAATATTTGGCCGACAAATTCTTCACCAGCATCCACGGCTTGGGCTTCGACTCCTTCCCGTCGTACTTTTTCTTTGATCTCAATCGTCTTTTCCGCGATGGCATTTTTCAGTTGTTGATACAGATCATAGTACAGGCCATGCTCTGTCAGTTGCAGCTTCCCGCCATTGCCCAGTGCAAAGCTACGGGCAGTGTCTATTTTGAACAGCACAGAATCCAGTTGAGGCGTGGGCAGGCGAATGGGCAAAATATTCTCATCCAATAACTCATCCGAAAAACGAGCCTGTTCCATATCCACATATAAATCTACTGATGCTGGAACGATGATCAGCAATCGTGGTTCAATGTCTTCTCCATTGCGTCTGGCTTGCTGCAACACAGAATCTGCTACCACCAGTTCGCGGGCTCTACGCGCTTGTTTGATCAGTTGATTGTTGTATTTGTTCCAGACTTTCTTGCGTTCGTTTTCCAGTTTCCGACGGGCTTCTTTGATTTCAGAGAGTTTTTTACCGTTTTGCTTCCGGTAATTCCGTAATTCTTCACGTTTCTGCTTCAGAAAGCCGCTGTATTTGGCGCGAATGGCGGCCAGTTGATTCTCAACTGCATTGCGACTGACATCATGATCCAGCTTTATCTTTGCTTTTTCGGCGCGCCTCTTTGGTCCATTTTTAATATCCTTCCAACTCTTGCTCTCCCATGCCTGCAGCGCCTTCCGATAGCCTTTCACTGATTCTTTGAAGGCCTCATTTTGAAAATCTTCCAGTTCTTGGCTGAGCGAAAAACTTGTATCAGCGAGGGTTTTAACATTGATTTTATTGAAAAACCTCACCCATTTAATCGCATCATCGATCTCGTTTTGCAGCTCGAAAGGTCGTATGTCAGAGATGTTCAGGTCTTTGATTTTGACCAATATCGCCTTGTCTAATTCAGCAAGGCGGATTTCATTTTCGCGCAGGCTCTCCGACAATTTTTCCAGCTCTTCTTTCTTTTCATTATACACCTTCAATTCCCGCTCAGGTGTACCAATGGTGAGCATTTCCTCGGTATTGTATGACAGAACTTGTAATTGATGCAGATATTCGATCCGCTGGAGCATCGGTATGGCCCGGGCTGGTTTCAGTGGTGGCGTACGGAAAAAGGCATACCAAATCCCTACGGCAGCCAGGATAAGCAGAATGACAGTGCTAATGGTATGTGAGTATCGCTGCATCTGTCAAAAAATCATTCGTTTGAGAAGGCCCATCATTCGTCTGATGCCGCCTTTTTCTTTGCTGATCCGGGCTTCATCCCCACTTTCAATGGCATTTTCCAACCTTTGCATGGCACCCACCAGAGCCGTATCAGGCTGGAGATCAGACTCGGTAAAGGTGTAGGTAGCCTGGTAGCCCGCAGCACCCGCTATCTGTTGTAAATAAGCTTTGGCTTTGGTTTCGGTTTCTTCCAGAATACCATTGGCGATGGCACGCTTCTCGACCTCTCTTTGGCTTCGGCGCAAGGTCGTCTGTACGTGTTTGAATGCCTTACCATAATTGGTATTGCTTACTTCCTTACCAAAGATTCGGAAACGTCCATCTATGAGATATTCTTCTGTCTTGGAAAAATCAATGTAAACCGGCGACATTTTCGCAGGTGGCAAGGTAAAATGCACCACACTATCTGCATGAACATCTGCCTTGATAGAAGCAAAATCGATGTAGCCACTCACACTGGTATTGGCCTTGAAGACAAAATGAATTTTGTTCTTGGCTTCGTTTTTCTCCCGAATTTTTTCGATCGGTATC
>JBCBZF010001278.1:0-1722 GCA_039815525.1 Bacteroidota bacterium
AAGTTTGCTTGGGTATAGCAAGGGGTATAGATACTTTTGAGTTAAAATGTAACCATTGTGGGTCTGACTTTCCCGAAGCTGACCCTGCTCTGTTGGCGATCCGGATGTTTGTGGGTAGGATTCATTTTGTGCAGCCTTTCAATACGTGCCGAAACATTGCCGCCCGACAGTCTGTCGGACGCAAGAACGGTGCTCAATTTTTACGAAGTATACCATCATGTCAATTCGAAAAGAATCTCCTGGTCAGGGGGAATGGTTTTCTTTCGGGTATGGTTTGATGCCGAAGGAGAACATGTCGAGCATGAACTGATGGCGCAAACCCACCATCAATTGGCCAGGGATTGTGAAAAAATGTTGCCCCGCCTAAAAATGAGAGCCAGTCGCGAAGAGGGGAAAAACCGGTGGGCGGATGTGGTCTTTACCTTCAGGAGAAAACGATTCAGTGATACCTGGCCCATGTTACGGAAACCAGTATTTCCAGTTGGGAATACACAGGTTGTAGCCCGGTTCGACGCCCCCAGGATGGCAGTACCCAGCCTCAAATATGAAAGAATGGAGCTGGATTTGGACGAGGTGCCGCTTACCGAAGCTCAGGTTCAGGTTCAATATCCGAAAGAAAATCTCCCGCCTCTCGTGCCACGTTTGGTCGCCCAAAAACTTCCTTATTCTCCTGTAGAAACAGATGAGCTGCAAGCACCACGGAGGGAACCCGCTTTGCTCAGTCAGGCACCAGAAGCGCAAGTCCCGCAGCTTGCTTTCCCCAATCAGGCACCAGCTTATCTTCCCCTTGAAACTGATCAGATTCAAGGTCTGAAACCAAGCCCGGAGCTCCTCGATGAGCCTCCCATCCAATTGCCCTATCCAGCCAATGACCTGCCTCGCCTGACAGCAGCGAAACTTCCATATACTCCGATGGAAACAGAAAGGCTCCAGGCACCCCAACGGGAACCATCTTTGCTGGAACAGACACCAGAAGTGAAGACTCCTCAACTGGATTTTCCGAATCAGGGTCCGGCCTATCTCGCTCTCGAAACTGATGCGATTCAAACTGTTTCGTTGAGTCGATCTCCTGAAAAACCTTCCCGCTTACCTGTCCAGCCATCTGTCAACCTACCACGCGCTCCGCTGCCAGCCTATATTCCAGAGGCATCAGCTGCTATCGCCTCTGACACCGTCTGGACCCAGGGTGAGCCAGCAGAGACGATTTCATTTGCCTACCTCAACCCTATGATCTTACCAATCAATCTCGATAGTGTGATCCGGGAGATCGTTTATCCTCAGGCAGCGATTACGCAAAGAATTGAAGGTGTGGTTCGTTTTCGCCTGCTACTGGATGCAAATGGGCAGTATTTGCGTCATCTGAGTTTATCTGCTCATCCCTTTTTGAATGATGCCTGTGAAGGCTGGCTACCTTATTTACGCTATGCCCCCTTGCTCCAAAAAAGCAAAAAACATGCTTTCTGGACCACCATTGAATTTATCTTTGACCTAAAGCGAGGCGGACCTGAAGTCTTTTACCGTGCCCAAGAAGTGGTGCAGGACAATGATTTTTAGCGGCCAGTCATTCAGGATTCCTACCACAAGAGTGCATTTATCTTAAAATTGTACAATAAGGAGGAAAACAATGACTTGGCAAGCTGAGTTGATTGATCCGATCACTTGTATGATCCTTGTTGCCCTAAGCAGACAGGAAGAAATCATGAGCCTGATTCAGTAAAAAAG
>JBCBZF010000368.1:0-6292 GCA_039815525.1 Bacteroidota bacterium
CTGGAACTGCTTGACCTGAGCGGGAAAGTAGCCTGGTCTGCGGAATGGGAGGCAAACGGAGAATTTGAAAGTCAAATTCTGCTCAGCCGACTCATGTCTGGCATTTATATCTACCGCATTCGAAATGGAGATGAAGAAGTGATTGGGAAGTTTTGGGTGCAGTAGCTTTGTTGAAATTGGTCTTCACTCCCTCTGCGATCAAAACAATGAAAACGCTTGTTACACTACTGCTTCTGCTAAGTCTGGGGATGTTTCCGATCCTGGCGCAGCTTCCGCCTGACTTCAGCGATCAATTGGTGACATCAGACATCAACCAGGCAGTTGGTCTGTGTTTTGATGACAATGGCCGGATGTATGTATGGGAGAAAGGGGGAAAAGTTTGGATATGGGAAGATGAGGTCAAATTATCGGAACCACTGATTGATCTGAGTGAGGAAGTCGGCAACTGGCAGGACCACGGCTTACTCGGTTTTACCCTTCATCCTAATTTTCTTCAAAACGGCTTTTTCTTTCTGTTGTATGCCGTAGATCACCACCATCTGCAAAACTTTGGAACGGCCGCGTATGATCCCACTGTTTCAGAAAGCAATCAAGCATCCATCGGACGCATTGTACGCTATACCGCCGACCCTGCCACCGACTTCCAACGCATCCTCGCAGGCAGCCGCCTGGTCTTACTCGGTGAAACGCCTATGAATGGCATGCCATTGGTGCATTCCTCTCATGGCGTAGGCAGTCTGGTGTTTGGGGAGGATGGCAGTTTGCTGGTATCCTGTGGAGACGGCGCTTCCTTTGCCGGGACGGATGTCGGAGGGGATCTTGCTGGTGCCTATGCACCTCAGGCCCTCAACGAAGGTATTTTGGAAGCCAGAAACGACATCGGTGCCTTTCGCGCCCAATACATCGAATCCCTCAATGGAAAAATCCTTCGTATTGATCCTGCGACCGGAGACGGTATCCCCGGCAATCCCTGGTACGATCCGTCTGAACCAAGAGCGGCGCGTTCCCGCGTCTGGGCCCTGGGCTTGCGTAATCCCTATCGTTTCAGTGTGCAGCCTGGATCTGGTGGACATAACTGGGCGGAAGGCAAACCCGGTCGTTTGATCGTCGGCGACGTGGGTTGGGCTTTCTGGGAAGAGATCAATGTGGTCGATCAGGGTGGACAAAACTTTGGCTGGCCGATCTATGAAGGGCCCAATAAACGCTGGCAGTACGCCGGCAAACCCACCCGCCATCCGGATTATCCGAATCCCTTGCATGGGGCCGGCGGATGCAACCAACCTGCCTATTATTTTCAGGATCTATTGGTGCAGGAGACAGAGAATGAGCCATTCTGGGCAGAAGCCTGCGACCCCCAACGGCCCATTGCTACCAACGTGCTGACCTTTGAGCATCAACGCCCCATTCTGGCCTGGTCCAATTTCCAGTGGAATACCGAAGAACAAAACACCTATGTTCCCGCTTTCGACGACATGGGAGAAGCGCTTGCCATCAGTTTGGCCGATCCGCTTTCTCCCGTAGTAGGTGATACCTTCAATGGCAATTGTACCATTGGCGGTGCCTTTTATCAGGGTAATGCCTTTCCGGAAGCATATCAGGAAAGCTTTTTCATCGGCGATTATACGGGTTGGATTCGGGAATTGCGCTTTGGGACCGATGGACAATTGGCGGAAGTGATTCCATTTTTGCAGTCTTCTCACCAATTGGTCGACATCAAAATGCACCCGCTTGATGGCTGCTTGTATGTCGTTACCTGTTGTAGCGCCTCACAGGTGCGCCGCATTTGTTTTGGCGGGAATCCGCCGCCCACTGCGGTGATCGAGTCCGATCAATACTTTGGTCCCAGCCCGCTCACCGTTGCTTTTCGCGGCGATCAATCTTCCGACCCGGACCAGCAGGACCTGGACTATCTCTGGGATTTCGGCGATGGCACCACGTCCACCGAAGCCAATCCAAGCCATACCTTTGTTGCTGCTGGCAATGCCCCCGAAGCTTTCCTGGTCCAACTGACCGTTACCGACAGTGAAGGCGCCAGTCATGAAGTATCTCAAAATATTTCCCTCAACAACAGTCCGCCTCAGGTGAGCATTAGCAGCTTTATCGATGGTCAAAACTATACAACGACGGGTAAAACTGTCTTGCCTTTGCGGGCGGAGGTTAGTGATGCAGAACACGACCAGACTGATTTGACCTATGCCTGGCAGACCATTTTGTACCACAATACCCATTTTCACATTGATCCTGCGGACGAAGCGGTCGAAACCACTACCATCATTGCCGGTGAAGGTTGTGGGGATGAGAGCTATCATTATGGCGTTCGCCTGACTGTCAGCGATCCGGCTGGATTGTCCACTGTGGTAGAGCAATCGCTCTTTCCAAAGTGTGGCCCGCCCCTGGCGGAATTTGTCAGTCTTGAAGCCGAAGCCTTCGATGCATTTGTAGAGATCAAATGGCAAGCCATCAATGTCTCTCCCAACATCCGCTTCATCGTCCAGCGTGGTCAGGATGGCATTCACTTCGATGACATCGGTTCATTGGAGAGCCTACGGGCCGCAGAATGGCAATTTGTCGACCGACAACCGATTTGGGGCCGCAGTTTCTACCGCATCAAAGTCGTAGACACGGATGACGTTTTCGACTTTTCTCCCCTTCGCCTCAGCAATTTTCCTGGCAAGCCCGCTGTGCTGGTCTATCCCAATCCTGCTTTTGATCATATCAGCATTGAATTGAAAAACATGGATGGTACAGCGCATTTGAACCTTATCGATCTGCAAGGCAAAGTGGTCCGCCAAAGCCAATGGGAAGGACAGGGAAAAGGGATTCGGCATGATGTGTTTATCAGAGACCTGGCCCCAGGCTTGTACTATTGGCAGCTGAGACATGGAGCGCAGGTGTCAGTTGGGAAAGTGCTGGTGCGGTTGCGGTAAGATCCGACTTGAATCTGGATTTTGGCCCCCACATTGATCTTATGCATAAAGCAGATCATGATCCGTCCTTCCCGCAACCAACAGGAAAAATCGCCCCCTCCCAGTTTTCGTAAGCGAAAGCCCCGTCCCGGTTTATCTTCCCGGCTGATCGCAATGGGTCATGGACTCATGGTCGCCAGTCTGCTTATTTCGTGTTTGGGCTGCGGTGTGTATGATAGCATGATTGGTCGTTTGCGGATGCTGGAGTATGTGGTTCCTCCCAAAGATTGTGATATAGATTCTTTGATTGATCCCGGGCACAGGCTATCGGTTGGCTATGGCGAAATCAGCATGATTGTAGACGGTCTGGACCAGTTTTATGTGCACTAAAGAGATTTCTACATTCCGGGTAAGTATGACAAAAATGGCTGTCCTTCTCTTCCCCATATCGGTCTCAATGCAGATTGCCTGAAAGGAATGGACCGGAAGCGTCTCGGCCGTCTCATCCGGCAGCGCATGGCCGCCAATCCAGATTGTGTGATCACCTATGTGTTTACCCCCAATGCGACTTTTGGAGACATCATCAGAATGCTGGACCGACTCCGCTTGTATGGCGTACGGAAGTTTGCCCACCGGCCAATGAGTGATGAAGAAATGAGTGCCTGGCAGGAGAAAAGGCAGGACGGTGAGGCCGATGTTATTTCTGCGTCGGAATCCGCAGCTCCCGTATCTCGCTGAAGCGAGGTACCCCATCGGCAGAGAGTTGTCGCAAACGAAATTGGTAGATCCCGCTGAAGAGTTCTGGCCCCTCAAAGCGATACTGTTGTGGCTCGTCGGTGCTGCCCATGCCCATGACAGTATCCAATTCCCGAAAAGGACTGTCGTTCACCCGCATTTCTATCGCAAAGCCCTGGTTGTTGTGTTCAGAATTGGTCTGCCAGGCTAGCAAAGCGGTGCCGGAATCATTCCGAGCTTCCCAACTTGCCAAAGGTAAATTTTGTGGACGCGGACTGCTTTTGCTTTGCGCGCGTATGCTGGTGTGAGGGACAAAGGCGATGGCTGTACTGATTAACTTCTCAGCGAACCTGGGCAATACTTCTACGACAAAATGAATGGAACGTGTTTCTCCTTTCCGCAATGGCATATCATCAATCGTAAAAGCATTCCCATTGACAAAGCTATGAGATGGCCGGCGATTCTCCATCCGAACATCAATGACCCTGGCTTCTTTCAAATTGGTTTGCTGGAAAACCCCCAATAAGCCTTGTCCTGCCTGATAATCGACGCCATCAGCCGGATTGTGAATCAAAAGGGAAAAATGGTGATATCGTTTCTGCTGCGGGTCCTGATACAAATATTGAGAAACCACTTCCAAAGGCGGTGCGTCGACGGCCAGATGTTGCATGCTTTCGGCTAAGTTGACCGCTAAGCTGCCTTCTGCTGTTTCCCAGGTGATCTCCATCGGGAATTCATGCAGTGAAAGGGCCAGATTCAGGGGGACGCGAATGTGAACTTTCAATTGGATGTCATCCCAACTCTGTGGATGGACCACCAATTCATTGGGGTGCATGAGCTCCCATGATTCACCCGCGGCTGCTTCAATGGATGCAAAATGGATGTTGCTACTACCGGGAATCTTCCAACGCAGCATCTGACCGTCAACTGGTCTGGTGAAAATTGCATTGAGTTTTACTGTCTGCCCCGGCAGGATCTTTTGTTTGGCTTCAATCGTGCCCCGAGCAGAATTTCTTCCCTTACCCAAAGGATGCAAGACCACTACTGACAAAAGCAGGGCGCCCGCCATTCCAAATTGGAATAGGCGTTTGAGGGTATGGAAAAGACCAGATTGAAGCTTGTTGTGCGGGGCAATGCGAAAGCGCTGAGACATGCCCGAAATGAATTGTAGATGATACACTCAAACGAAGGTGGTTTGGGGATTTCCCATCCCCCCCAAACCACTGATTTTGAGGGTATACCGAAAATTGAAATGCGTTTATTTTCCCAAAGCATTTCACGTTCGGTATATATTCAAATTGCAGAAAACTTTCGGTCGGGGAAAACGCATTGTGGATTGTTTGTTACATAGCCTCTATCTTCACCCTCCAATCCATACGCTTATGTTGCAAAGTATCAATCCAACCCATACACCTGCCTGGCAGGCCCTTGCTGATCACTTTTCCCAGGCTCACGGCCTGGAAATGGCAGATCTTTTTGCCGATGATCCAGAGCGCTTTAAGCGCTTTTCCCGGCACTTTGAAGAGATCCTGCTCGATTTCTCCAAAAATCGCATCACGGAAGAGACCTTTCAGCTGCTGCTGCAACTGGCTGAGGAAACCCAGCTGAAAGACGGCATCGAGCAGATGTTTTCTGGTCAGACCATCAATGCGACCGAAGGTCGCGCGGTCTTACACATTGCGCTACGCAATCTGTCCATGCGACCCATCGAAGTCGATGGTGAGGATGTGATGCCTGAGGTGAAGGCAGTGCTGGACAAAATGGAAGCCTTTGCCAATCGCCTCCATCAGGGTGAATTGCAAGGCTATACCGGCAAAGACATCACCGATATCGTGAACATCGGCATCGGCGGATCTGACCTCGGGCCGGTGATGGTGACTGAAGCCCTGCGTCCCTATTGGAAGGAAGGCTTGGATGTACATTACGTCTCCAATGTCGACGGTACCCATATTGCCGAGACGCTCAAGAAGCTTTCCCCCGAAACGACTCTCTTCATGGTGGCTTCCAAGACCTTCACCACGCAGGAGACCATGACCAATGCGCACTCTGCCCGTCAGTGGTTTTTGGACAGTGCCAAAGATGACGCCCACATCGCCAAACATTTTGTTGCCCTTTCCACCAATCAGGCAGGCGTTACGGCTTTTGGCATTGACCCAGACAATATGTTTCCCTTTTGGGATTGGGTTGGTGGACGGTATTCCGTATGGTCTGCCATTGGCTTGTCGGTGGCTTGCATGATTGGCTTTGACAATTTTAAGGCCTTTCTGGGGGGGGCACATGCGATGGACGAGCATTTTCGCAAGACCGGCTTTGACCAGAATCTCCCGGTCATTCTCGCTTTGATTGGCATTTGGTATAATAATTTTTTCGGTGCCGAGTCGGAGGCAATTTTGCCCTACGATCAATACATGCACCGATTTGCGGCATATTTCCAGCAAGGCAATATGGAGTCAAACGGAAAGTATGTCGATCGGGAAGGCGAAGCTGTTACCTATGAAACGGGCCCCATCATCTGGGGCGAACCCGGCACCAATGGTCAGCATGCATTTTATCAGTTGATCCACCAGGGCACCAAGCTGATTCCATGTGATTTCCTGGCCCCTGCGATCAGCCAGAATCCCATTGGGGATCATCATCCCAAGCTTCTCGCC
>JBCBZF010000537.1:0-4980 GCA_039815525.1 Bacteroidota bacterium
CCATCATCAATCAACAGAAGCCTGAAGAGGCATTACTGGTGGATCGCCCGGTGCGAATTGCCAATCGCGGAAGCTATTTCCTCATCCAGTTACATCCATTTCAGACGAATAAGCTTCCGGAAACAATCCAAGATTTTGAAGTGGCAGGTCCAGATTTGAATTTTGTCCCAGCACAGGTTGAGGCGCAAGGGGATCAACTAAAAGTCAGTGCCACGGGAGTGGAGCAACTCCTCAGTCTTCGCTATGGTTTCCAAAATGATTTTTCTCCTGAGATGGGAATATTACCCTTTCGGATGGATGACTGGCCAATATTCTTCCATCAGCCCGAGATAGAAATTGTCAAAAAGAAAGGGCAACTACACTGTAAAATCATTTCACCAGATCCTTCTCAACGGCTGGAACTGCGATATAGCCTGAATAAGAAAAGTCCGACGCCAGCATCTCCTCTGGTTCCGAATGTCATTGCATTGGATGGCCCGACCCATTTGATGGTGCGGGCTTTCAAGGAGAAGATGATGTCAGATTGGGTATGGGAACACAAAATTATCCCGCACGAAAGTATGTTCTATCCCATTGTTAAAGTTGTCGGAATGGAGCGAAATGAAGCTGAAAAGTTACTGGATGGGATCCGGCTCACCGGCAAAAATGATCAGCAGAATATCGTCGTTTTACCAGAAAATGAAGTAGAGTTGGTGCTGGACGTAAGAGAAAGAAAAGCGCTGGAAAGCATTGAGCTGGGCATCATTCCACATACCACAGGGAATAAGAGCTCATTTACCCTCAGAGTATATCGCATCGAGGAAGGGAAAAAGGATCAACTACTGGCAGAAGGAACACCAGGGGAAATCTGGCCGCCTCAGGCGACTCTGAAGCTGAAAAATAACCGTAGCCGTTACCTGAAAATGGTTTTTTCTCCCCGGGAAGCTTGGAAAAGCTATCCCCTCCGACTGGACGAAATCATCATTCGTTAGCGGATCAGGGTAACGGTTCCCTGGTCAACCCAGGTCTCAGTACGATTGGCTTCCTGATAGTCGTAGGAAAAACGCCATACATAGACGCCTTCCGGGCAGGGCTGACCCTGATAGGTCCCATCCCAACTTGCTGACGGGTCTTCACTCTGGAAAACGACCTGCCCCCAGCGATTGACGATGCTCACCTGCCCGCTCTGGATTTCACAGACAAATTGCAAAGACCAGTTTTCGTTCAGTCCATCTGCATTGGGGGTAAAACCTGTCGGCGCATGAATGGCGCAAAAACAAGGCGCTCCATCAATCTGAATGGAATCCATGCCCATACCGCAGTTGTTTTCCATCAATACTGCGTATAAACCAGGCTCTGTAACCAGAAACTGATCATCACTGCTGCCATCCTGCCATTGATAACTGACGGGATGATTAAATGATGCATCCAGCAAAATGGGCCGATCCCGGTCAATACAAATGACGGTATCAAGCCCCAGGTTTGGGGCTGGCGCTGCCAGGTAGTCGATGAAAACTGCATCCCGTACAGTCCCGCATTCATTGCTAACCGCGACTTCGAAAGTGCCCTCACGGGTGACCAGTAATTGGGGACCTTCGATGCGATCATTCCAGAGGTAATCGAAATCTCCCTGAAAGGCATCCAGCAGCAGGGTGTCTCCTTTGCATACCTGAAGGTCGGCTCCCAGATCTACTGGCATGGGACCAGAGGTAACAAAGAGCTGTATAGCATCTGTGGCTTCGCCACATTGATTGATCACTTCTACCTGATAGCGACCGGCTTCGGTCAGATTGCGCTGCGGACTGGCTGACCCATCATCCCAGCGGTACGTTGCTCCCGGCCAACTGACGTCTACCGCCAGACTCTGGCCGGTACAAATGGTTTCGTCTGGGCCCAGATCTACCTGGGGCGGATCAAAATACTGGTACACCACTGTATCCGTGGTGAGACCACACTGATTGGTGAGAACTACCCAATATTCACCAGCCCGGTTGACGGTCAGGCTGGTACCACCTGATCCATTGGACCATAAATGCGTGATATCATTGCTGAGTCCGGTGGACAGCTGAGCTTGTTGTCCATTGCACAGATCCTGATCAGCGCCAAGGTCCACTGGAGGTGGAGGCTGATTGACGGTGATTTGGACGGCATCCTGATCGGTGCCGCAGGCATTGGTCACGAGAACCGAATAGGTACCCGATTGGGTGATGCTCCGGCTTGGATTGGTCAGGCCGTCATGCCAGAGGTAGGTGGCACTGGCCGTAGAACTGGCATCTAAGACGAAATTTTGCCCCTGACAAATATCGGTATCGCTCCCCAGATTGATGTCAGGGATGACATCGGTTCCGATTTCGATAGAGTCTCGCCAGACGCTACATAAATTGCTGACTTCTACCCAGTAGATACCTGCACCAGAGGCGATTTGATTGCTGTTGATCGAGCCATTTTGCCAAAGGTAATCCGCGCCAATGATTTGGGCATCCAGAAACAGACTGGCTCCATCACACAGCAGGGTATCATTGCCAAGGTTCGGTTGAGAAAGTGGACTTTCAACTGTCAGAAGCAAGCTGTCCCGTCCGATTCCACAAATATTGGTGGCTTCTACCCAGATCAGGCCCGGACTGCTGCTTACAAACTGCCCAGTAGTGCTCCCATCCTGCCAGAGATAAGACTGATAGGCAATATTGGTGATATCAAGATTCAGACTATTGCCCTGACAAATGATGGTGTCATTGCCAAGTTCAGGAGCCGGCGTGGAGAGGGCAGCGAACTGGATACTATCGCGCTTGGCTGCACAAAGATTGCTGACTTCTACCCAATATAAACCACTTGTACTGACGGTAATGACGGAATCCGTGCTGCCATTTTGCCACAAATAAGTTGCTCCGCTTCCGACCTGATAGGCATCCAAGTCAATGAGCGTACCATCGCACAAGAAACTGTCAATCCCAAGGTTAACATCCATCAAGGTGTCGATGATGTTGATGGTAAAGGTTTCTTCTCTCACAAAGCCACAGGAGTCCGTAATACTGGCTGTATAGACGGTGCTGGTGGCTGGTGCTGCCATTGGATCAGCACTACTGGGATCACTCAATCCAGCGGTGGGGCTCCAGGCATAACTGGTGCCGCCGGTTACACTGAGAGGAATCGAATCTCCCTGGCAGACCGTGGTGTCGAGACCAAAGGAGACAAATTCATAACAAAATCCCTGTTGATTGAACAATGCCCCGGTTCCAGCGGTAAAGCCCCAGAATACATTGGGATTTCCGCTGAAGATGGTTGTTACAATGTCGCCGGCATAAGCGATGCGCAAATTACAGTCAACATATACCTTGAGGCTGTCATCGACCGGATCCCAATCGATGTGTAAATCATGGTACTGACAATCTTCTACATTGGCGTTTGCAGGTGAGATGCCAACCGGGCCCGCCAGATTGGTGGGCGCAGTGTGATCGACTGAGCCATTGGAGATTAGCGCCATGTGATCGAAGGCTGGATCGCCGAAGTTGCCGTTTTGGTAGGTATCAAACTCTACCGCCAGAGAAGGGAAGATGCCCTGATAGCCAAGTCCACCACCAGTGGTGCCTACATTGGTGCTAATCGGTTGCAGACAGAATGTCATGCCGTCTGCCCCAAAATTATTGCATCCCAGAAAGATGCGGGCTGAAAATACAAACTCCTGACTCAGGTCTATTTGGCTGTTGAACCAAACGGATCCGGATTGAGCGGGGAAGTTTTGGGTTAGGGTATAACAGCCGCCACCATCATTGGTCGCATTGCCATTGACCACAAATTGGGCAAAAAGCGAGACAGGGAAAAAGCAATATGAAGCAATGAGAAGAAGGGTAATGCTTCGCATAGGCATAGGAGATGATGTAGCAAACTACATTTTTTCTAGGAGAGCTTCCACAATTTTTGCTTTCATCAAATGCATTCAAATCCAAAACACACTGTCCAAGAGGCAGTGCGTTGATTGAAGATGTATCGTATCTGAGCCTGAGAGCCCGGTCAATGAGAAATTTCCATGAGGATATTCACTTTCCTTCAGACGTGTTATCCGAAGGAAATACACTTTCTCAAACAAAAAAATGCCCACCAAAGGCAGGCATGATCGCAAGGAGCGTTTGCATTCTGTCGGGAAAGAGCGGAATCACAATGCAAGGGGACAATTGTCCCATGGTTTGGCCGGAGGGACACAAATCATCAACAAGACGTATGGATCTGATCAACTACATGTGGAAATCAACGCTTCGCGTCCATTTTTTTTTGCTCTTCCCGGAGCTTTTCCCAAAGCGCTGCATTTTCCGGCTCTGCCATGGCGTTTTTGAAAGCTTCCACATAGCCGGGATGGTCGCGGTAGAGCATGGAGAGTAGGGTGTCTTTAGGGGTAAAGAAAATGCTCAGACCAACCCCACCGATCAGCACTGCCCGTATCAGGATGCTTTTCGCAGTAAACGCGATTTTCTGAAAGTTGAGGAGGGAAAAAATCAGTGGTCCCAACAAAAGGAAACCGCCCGCCAGGATCAACTCATTCGATCCTGGCCAATACATAAGTTTGAACAAAACCCCAAGGGTGATGGCTGTCAGGCCCAGGCCTGCTACGATAGAAGCGATGATCTGCCCACGACTCAGGTCGATGTATTGGGTCTTGTCAAACAATTGCCGCAGACGAATCCCGTTGAACAGGCCAATGCTCAGATAAAAGTGCATGAAGGAAAGCAGCAACATGGTCCCCAGCATGGGCAAGCTAAACTTTGGTCCGTCAAAGAGACGCAAAATCAGGGTAGCAAGGGCAAACAGCCCGGTGATTCTTTCGAGATGTTTCATGCCCTGCAAAGGTAATGGGTCCTGAGAGAGAAAGAAAGTGTGCTTACAACAGACTATACAGTTTCCGAACCACCCATTCTACTGACATCATCACCAACAGCAGTACCAGTATCCACCAAAAATCGTGGAAGGAAACCCGTTGCTTTTTGTAGCTCAGGTCTCACACTCACACAC
>JBCBZF010000979.1:0-2765 GCA_039815525.1 Bacteroidota bacterium
CAAACTGGCAATTTCTTTAAAGCTCAGATCAGCATAAGAACGCATGATCAAAACTTCTCGTTGCTTGTCTGGCAGGCGTTGAATCAGTTCCCTTATATAACGTGCGTTTTCATCCATTATTATCCGATCTTCGGCACTGCCTTCAGATCGTTGGACGGAGTGGAAGACATCATAATCTTCTGACTCACGCTGAATGGGGTTCCTTTGTACTTTACGAAAATGGTCGATGGCAAGGTTACGTGCAATCCGTACAACCCAGGGAAGAAATTTACCTTCTTCATTGTATTTCCCGGACCGGATCATTTTCACCACTTTGATCATGACATCCTGAAACAAATCTTCAGCGATATAACGATCCTTCACAATTAAGTAAATTGTGGTAAAAACTTTAGCTTTGTAACGACTCAGTAATACATCGAAGCACTGATCATTACCTGCCATGAAGCCCTTGATGAGTTGTCGGTCTTCAGAATTCTTCATAAGCGCCTTCTCCATGATAAAATAAATGTTAATGAGTAAGGTAGATTTGCTTCATCTAATGAATATAAAACGGCTAAAATCGGTTAGGGAAGCGGAGAATCGTAATTGCGCGTTTAACTAACAGACAGGTAAATTTTCAATCAGTGGCATCAATTGGTTAGAAAAGTGAAAAAAAATCTTTTTCAAGATACATGGATCATATCTACATAAAAAATGCCAGAGTGAACAATCTCAAAAATGTTTCGGTCAAAATTGATCGAAATAAACTGGTTGTGATCACTGGCGTCAGCGGCTCAGGGAAGTCTTCTCTGGCCTTTGATACGCTGTATGCGGAAGGGCAAAGACGCTACGTAGAGAGCCTCAGTTCTTATGCAAGGCAGTTTTTGGAGCGGATGGAAAAGCCAGAGGTGGACTATATCCAGGGGATTGCACCAGCCATGGCCATCCAACAAAAAGTCAGTACGTCGAATCCAAGATCAACGGTTGGAACGACCACCGAAATCTACGATTATCTCAAACTGCTGTTTGCCAGAGCTGGTAAAACCTATTCGCCACTGTCTGGTAAATTGGTCACCCGTGATGCGATTGGTGACATCATTGATGATATTCTCGATCATCCTGCCGGCACAAAGGTCCAGATTCTTACATCGGTTAAGGTCCGCAGCAAAGGCTATAAAGCTGAATTGGAACTTTCTCTCCAAAAAGGCTTCTCACGCATCTGGGAGGCGGGTGAGATCCTGGATATCGAAGATGAAGTAGACCGAAAAGAGCTGCCGGAGCAGGAGCGGATGATCCTGTTGATTGACCGGGTGATGATCCAGGCTGATCAACTGCAAGAGCAACGGGCCCGTCTCGCCGACAGTTTGACCACCGCATATCAGGAAGGACTTGGCCAGTGTTTGGTACAGATCAATGAGCAGGAACCGAAACACTATTCGGAGAAATTTGAGGCGGATGGGATGCGCTTTGAAGAGCCTTCGGTCAACCTCTTCAGCTTTAACAATCCTTATGGGGCCTGCCCAACTTGTGAAGGCTTCGGTCGCATTCTGGGTATAGATGAAGATTTGGTGATTCCGGATAAAAGCCTCTCTGTTTATGATGGTGCAGTAGCTGCCTGGAAAGGGGAGAGCATGAGTCGCCACCTTGACGCCTGGCTGGATGCCGCCACCGAAATAGATTTTCCCATCCATCGACCGTACCACGATCTTTCTCAAAAAGAGAAAGATTTTCTCTGGGAGGGAATTGGCAACACCTGGGGCATCCGAAAGTTCTTCGAGTTTTTGGGGACCAAGATGCATAAGATCCAGTACCGCGTCATGCTGGCGCGCTACCGGGGTTATACCACTTGTCCGGATTGTAAGGGCAGTCGCGTCCGGAAGGACGCCCAGTATGTCAAAATAGATGGCCATTCAATTGCTGATTTTCTGTTTTTGGAGTTAGATGAGTTGCTTGAAGTGGTCAGGGGGCTGGATCTGAGCGATACAGATCAGATCATCAGCAAGCGACTGTTGAGTGAAATTACCACCCGTTTGAGCTATCTGGTCAAGGTAGGCGTCGGGTATCTTACCCTGAATCGCAAAATCAACACCCTCTCCGGTGGGGAGATGCAGCGCATTCGTCTGGCGACTTCGCTGGGGAGTGGCTTGGTCGGTTCGATGTACATCCTTGATGAGCCAAGCATTGGATTGCATTCCCGCGACACGGATAAGCTGATCGATATTCTGGCTTCTTTGCGGGATCAGGGCAATACGGTCATCGTGGTAGAGCATGATGAAGGCATCATGAAAACTGCTGACCAACTGATTGACCTTGGACCCGGTGCCGGAGAATTGGGCGGTGAAGTGGTCTTTAATGGCAAATTCTCTCAGCTCAAAAAAGTCAAAACCCTCACCGCAGAATATCTAACCGGGCGCTCAGAAATTGAAGTGCCCAAAGTACGGCGCAAAACTGGTAGCAAAATCTCCCTGCTTGGCGCCCGCATGCACAATCTCAAAGGGGTTGACATTGATGTCCATCTGCATGCCATCACCGTGGTGACAGGTGTGAGTGGCTCCGGCAAGACCACGCTGATTGAGAAAATATTGTATCCGGCTCTCCGCAAGCACCTGGGCGAATTCGGCGACAAAGGTGGCTACTTGAAGGAACTAACTGGGGATTTGTCTCAGATCAAGCATGTGGAAATGGTGGATCAAAGACCGATCGGTCGTTCTGCCCGCTCCAATCCGGTTACCTATTTGAAAGCCTATGACCACATCCGGGATCTTTTCTCTAAACAGCAACTGGCC
>JBCBZF010000985.1:0-2733 GCA_039815525.1 Bacteroidota bacterium
CTCTTCAGAAGTTCGCAGGATCGAACGTGCACGGTGCAACAGCCATTGGTCTGCCAGCACCAAAGCAGCCATGCTCTCCACAATGGGCACTGCTCTGGGGACCACACAAGGATCATGTCGGCCTTTGCCTTTCAGGACGATGTGATTCCCATCAGAATCAACGCTCTCCTGATCGCGCATAATGGTAGAGGTTGGTTTAAAGGCAACTCTGAAAATCAGTGCCTCACCATTGCTGATACCGCCTTGTACGCCACCGGAATGATTGGTTCGGGTGCGAATACGCTCGCCATCATGATAAAAAGGATCATTGTGTTCGGACCCGTACATTCTGGTCCCGGCAAATCCAGATCCCATTTCGAAGCCTTTGACAGCATTGATACTCATCATCGCACTGCTCAGTTGAGCTGGCAACTTTTCATACAGCGGCTCCCCAATCCCGGCTGGCATGCCTGTCGCACGGCACTTGATCACCCCTCCTACAGAATTGCCATTTTTCCGCGCGTCGTCAATGGTCTGATACATCTGTTTGGCGACTGTTGGATCGGGACATCTGACTGCCTGGGCTTCAGCCGTATCCAACTGAATTCTTTCGGGATCTTGCGACAATTCGACTGTATGGATGGATTGCACCCATGCTTCAATATTTATATCGGTATGCTGTTTCAGCAGCAATTTTGCTACTGCGCCACCAATGACCCGTGCCACGGTCTCTCGTGCCGAGGAACGACCACCACCCCGATGATCACGAATGCCGTATTTTTGAAAGTAGGTAAAATCAGCATGAGAAGGTCGAAAGGCAAAACTCAAATGATCATAGTCTTGTGAGCGAACATTCTGATTTTTGACAAAAAATCCGAGTGGAGAACCCGTGCTAACATAGCCTACATGGCCGGAAAGGAGCTGAAATGTATCAGGCTCTTTGCGTTGGGTAGTGATCCGACTGGTGCCGGGCTTACGGCGATCCAACTCTGACTGAATAAAATCTGTGTCCAGGGTTATGCCGGCCGGGCAACCGTCGATGACGACGCCAATGCCTTCCCCGTGGGACTCACCAAAACTGGTGATGCGAAAAAGAGTTCCGAATGTATTGGACATATCGCAAATCTACACCTCAAGCAGCTTTTCGCCTAAATAAATGCAGTTACGATTTCAGGAAAAATCACCACAACAGCCAAAAAAATCAGCTGTATAATCACAAAGGGGATAATCCCCCGATAGAGATGTCTGGTGGTAATGCCCGGAGGCGCAACCCCCTTGAGGTAGAAGAGGGCAAATCCAAAGGGGGGAGATAAAAAAGATGTCTGCAGATTCAGGGCCAGTAGAATCCCAACCCATACCAAATCAATCCCCATTGCCTGAAAAACGGGTACCACTACCGGGACCACGATGAAAATGATTTCTATGAAGTCAATGAAAAAGCCCGCCACAAATACTGCCAGCATGACAATGAATAAAAACATCTGCGGGCTGAGTTCGGCCTGTTGAATCAGTTCGGTAAAATAGCGATCTCCTCCCAGCCATTTGAAGACCAAAGAAAACGCAGTGGCACCGATCAGGATCATGAACACCATACAAGTGATCTTGGTGGTTTCCCGCATGACATCCTGAAACATGGCAAGTTTCAGTTCCTTTTTTTTCCATTTCGCCGCAACAGTTAAGAGCGTTGCTCCGATCGCACCGATGGCCGCAGCTTCAGTCGGGGAGGCCAAGCCTGCAAAAATAGATCCCAAAACAGCGACAATCAGGGCCAGGGGTAATAAAAAAGCCGTGAGAATCTTTTTGACTCTTTCACCTGATGAGAGCTGGTAAAATTCATTCAAAGCCTCTTCGGGCATACTTGGGGCGGCATCGGGTCGCAGTCGGGCAAATATCACTAAATAGAGTAAGTAACAAAGGACCAATAACACACCCGGAATGACTGCGGCCTTGAACAAATCACCAACGGAAACATTTAACTGGGTAGCAAGCAGAACCAAAACAATCGATGGTGGAATGATTTGGCCAAGTGTACCTGAAGATGCAATGGTTCCGGTAGCCAATTCAGGGCTGTACCCACGCTTGAGCATTGTGGGCAAACTGATCAGTCCCATGGTGATCACCGTTGCGCCGACGATTCCGGTTGAAGCTGCCAGAAGGGCTCCCACAATCACCACCGAAATTGCCAGTCCGCCTTTCATTCGCCCAAATAGCAGGCCCATGGTTTCGAGCATTCGTTCTGCTAAGCCCGATTTTTCCAACATGACGCCCATGAACACAAACAAGGGGACCGCCAGCATCACGAAATTGCTCATAATGCCATATACCCGATAGGGTAAGAGTTGGAACACCAACTCATTTTCCAGGAAAATGAGGCCAAAAATGACCGATACGCCTCCCAAAGTGAAGGCTACGGGGAATCCCCAAAGGATGAGGATAAAAACCAGACCAAATAATATGAGCGGTAGGGCGTCCAAATTCAGGGGAATTTCAGTTTTACGGCGAGTGATCTTTGATGGTCAACATGGATTTGGCCAGGAGTGAGATTGATTGCAGGAATAGCAGAGCGAATCCGATCAGAATGGTACTTTTCACCAGGAATCTCGCGGGAAGACCATTTGGTTCAGCTGAGATTTCGCCAATACGCCATGATCGAGCCGCGAAATCCCAGCCTGTCCACAACATGATTACACAAAATGGGATGAGGAAGACAAAGGTCCCAATCAAGTTTAACCAGGCCTTTTGTTTAGGCGAAAA
>JBCBZF010001222.1:0-1945 GCA_039815525.1 Bacteroidota bacterium
CAAAAGTTGGGGAAGGGTTTTATCCGCTAATCGACTATAAAATCGTTGAGGTGGATGGGCTGAAGGTTTTGCGTGTCGGTTGTGGACTTGCAAACACACCTTGTTTTATTGAGGATAAGGAGTTTTATGTTAGAAGCGGCCCATCGACTGACATGCTTGAAGGTAGACGTCAGCATGAGTATATAAAGGGGCGATTTGAAAAATAAAGGCTATCTCTGATTGCCAAAACCGACAGTCTCAGTGTTTATACGCCTGATGGAAAGGTGGTCAAACTGTTTCTGCCCCAGTATGCCTCTCATTCTTATGGGATGAGATTATTTCTCCGGGCTGATGGACGCATGCTGTTTTGGACAGGATTGAAGGGGACACTGATGGAAGTGAAATTGCATGAAGGCGCAATTTCATTCGAAATCATTCTCCAAACGGCACCCAATCTGGCCACATTTTTCATTGGGGAGGATCGAAACCAACGATTCTTTTTGGGCACAGGCGATGGTTTGTGGATGTATGACCAGGGAGATCGACTCAAACATTATTTCAAAGGAGAATCAATCTATTATGTCTTTCTCGATCGGGAAGGCAACCACTGGGTATCGGTTAAACCCTGGAAACTGTTTTTGATCAAAAATATAGAGGCACTGGTTTTTGACAAACGGGAAAATACCCTCCCCAACACGCTGATTGAGCAAATTGAGATTTTGGATACAAACCGGATTGCGGTACGGACCTTTAATGCTTACGTCGGAATCGGGAACAAAGACTCCATCCAATTCACCCAATTTCAGAAGGACGCATATAATCAGGAGAGCTTCACATTCATAGAAGACGAGCTGAATTGGTTTGTCCCGGAAACACGACCGCCCAGTCCTACAAAATTGTACTCGCTTACAGGCGGGAAACCACAAGCACACAATCAGTATATCATCCCCAACGGAGTCCAACGTCTGATCTATGTCAACGATACGCTCGGATTTGCCCGTACGGCAGATCATCAGTTTGCAAGGATTCGGTTTCAAAACGGAAGAGGAAAGCTCGAGAAGGTCTTTGCACCAACAATTAGGCTTATTCAGATCTTCCCTGAGGATGATACAGAAAATGTCTGGATTACAGGATTTCGGGGACTTTACCGCTGGCAATCAGATAGCCTTTATGATATGGGGCATTATTTGACCAAAGGTCTTCACCCAAGATATGTGAAGCAACAAAATGATTCCATGATCTGGGTGGTCAACTATTTTGATGGCGTTCATCTTTTCAAGAAGAAAAAAGATCAATCATATACCTACGAAGGCCTGAAATGCCATGTAACCAATGGCCAGATGCTCGACATCGTCGGGGACAATATGTTTGTGGGAACCCGAGTAGGCTTGTATAAATATGACATGCGAGACAGCGTGGTGAAAAAGTATGGTGCACAGCATGGTCTCACCTTTGAGGACATTTCAATTGTCAAGCGATTCAAAGACGACCTCTGGATTGGCACCACCGATGGTTTGCAGATTCTTCCGCTTCACAACAATGATGTTCGTGTCCCACCGGCGGTTCCGCCCAAAATGCGCATCAAAAGAATTGCCATTCAGGGAAGAGATACCACCCTTCAACATTCCTTTTCTCTCCCACATGATCAGAATGAACTTTCGTTTGAACTACAGGCTTTTTCATTCAGGGGAGGCAACACCTATTCTTACGAACATCGGATGTTGGGCATTGACACTGCCTGGAAATCCTCTCCCGCCACCAGCAATCTCATTACATATTATGATCTGAGGCCCGGTAATTTTCAGTTTCAGGTCAGGGTCAAAGACCGAACAGGAATGTACAGCGAATCGACATCGGAGATTCGATTGACAATCATTCCCCCTTATTGGGAAACAATCTGGTTTCAGGCGTTGAAAGGGCTGGGCATTGCGGTGCTGGCAGGCTTATTATGCGGTTTGTACTTCTG
>JBCBZF010000923.1:0-2946 GCA_039815525.1 Bacteroidota bacterium
AATTTTTACGTAAAAATCCGTCAAAATTGCTCAAAATCTCCTGGTCTCCACTTTATCATCATCCTCTTCCTGAAGGCCATCGCTTTCCAATGGAAAAATATACCTTGATTCCTGAACAGCTTCTGTATGAAGGAACGATTCGGGAAGAGAATCTGTATGATCCCGGCAAAATTTCTGAAGAGACCGTCTTACTCACGCATGAAGCCGGCTACTGGGAAAAACTAAGCTCTCAAACTTTAAGTCGAAAGGAAATCCGTAAAACTGGTTTTCCGCTGTCTCCGCTCTTGGTGGAACGTGCCATTGCCATTCCTCAGGGAACCATTCACAATGCCCTTTATGCCATGCAGCATGGCGTAGCCATCAATGGAGCCGGCGGCACCCATCACGCCTTTACCGGACATGGGGAAGGCTTCTGCCTGCTCAATGATATCGCCATCGCAGCCAACTACCTACTGCATCATCAACAGATCACAAAGGCCCTCGTCGTAGACCTGGATGTTCACCAGGGGAATGGTACGGCCCAGATTTTTCGGAATGATCCAAGGGTGTTTACGTTCAGCATGCACTGCGAAGCCAATTACCCCATGCACAAAGAGCAATCAGATCTGGACATTGGCTTGCCGGCCAAAACCGGAGATGAAGCGTATTTAAAGACGCTCTACCATACCTTGCCGGTTTTAATTGATCAGGTTGAGCCAGACATCATTTTTTACCTGGCCGGAGTCGACATCGTCGAGACAGACAAACTGGGCCGATTGTCCTGTAGCCGGGACGCATGCCGCCTACGGGACCATTTTGTTCTGGAGCTATGCCACCGACATGAGATTCCGGTAGCGATTTCTCTGGGGGGCGGCTATTCACCCCAAATTCGAGACATCATTGAAGCCCACTGCAATACCTTCCGGGTGGCACAGGAGATCTTTTTTTAGACTTTTTGTAGGGTTTCGAAAAAATAGTGCAAAAATTTTTCTCCTCCGGGCAACCAAGCGATACTTTAAACCGATATTCAAATAGCGAACAAGCTAACAACTACTATTGCTAGACCCGGACCAGAACACCGTCCGGGTTTTCTTTTTTCCTCCCCAAGTGCTTATCATACCAAATGGATTCTTTCTTCTAAGGAGGGAGCCAAGCGGAATGAAACCATCACATTCATATTTATTGCTGCTGTATCTGATAGCGTCAATCATGCCATTTTTTGTCATTGGCTTACATTTCCTCAGGATCTGGGCAGCAATATGGTCTATGAGCTATCTCCTATACGCATCCATTCTGGTTCACGATCAAACCAGTCGTTCCACTTCCCCCTTTGATTGATAGCCACTTTGGCACATTCTACAGAAGGAATCATCTCTCCTGCAAGCTTCCTCAACATTTGTCCGGCAAAAGCCGTTTATTTGTAGGAACAGAGAAATGAATCATCCGATATGATCTATACAGAAATTACGCCGAATCAGGCTTCACTCAAGTTTGTGACCACCCAGGTGTTGCTCCCGAAAGGTTCAGCCGACTTCCCTGATGTGTCTGCGACTGATGAGGCGCCTTTGGCGCGCAAGTTGTTTGACTTCGCGTTTACAGAGCGGGTATTCTTTGGGGCCAATTTTGTCACCATTACCAAGAGTGATGATTTCCAATGGGAAGAAGTCATTCCCATGGTCAAAGATTTTTTGAAGAACTACTTCACATCAGGTCAGGATGTGGTGACAGGTACACTGGCTGAAGCGCCGGAAGCAGCACCCGCGGAGAATGACGATGAAATCACCAAACGCATCAAGGACCTGCTTGCCTCCCATGTACGGCCGGCAGTGGCCATGGATGGTGGTGATATCATTTATGAGTCCTTTGAGGATGGCGTTTTAAAGCTTCGGATGCAAGGCAGTTGCTCTGGATGTCCATCGTCTACAGTCACCCTGAAAACCGGGATTGAGGGTTTGATGTCTCGTATGATTCCAGAAGTAAAATCTGTCGAAGCGGTATAGCCCAAACAATGATTGTAACAGGCAATGGGTCTCCGGACGCATTGCCTGTTTTTTTATCCCAAAAAAGTAGCCCCACCAGAATCAAACATTCGGTAGGGCCATGAACTGTAACAACTCCACGCCACAGTCAATGTGGCAGGGAATCCTAGTTGAGATACACCAGTTTTCGGACTTCGTTCAGTCCTTGTCCTCGCATGCGGAGGAAATATACGCCTGCACTTAGATTCCATTGCGAGGCATCAAACTGGCTTTTGTGAAAGCCTAATCCTACTTTCTCAACGCCAATCTGGCGGATCATGCGTCCGTTTACATCTAATAATTCCATTTGGAGGTCCATGCTTCTGGTGGCAATGAAGGAGACAGAGAAACTCTCAGAAAATGGATTGGGCGCAACTTCCAGTTTGGCCAGGGGGCTTTCAACTTCCAAACTGGTGGTAAAAAAGTCCGTGATTGTGCTGTCTAATCCTTCAAAGTACGAAACAGGTTGTGCCGTAATGGTTCTGCCATGATTTCCACTAAAGCGAACGCCCCGGTGGGAGCCAACCAGTTGTGCGTTTGTGGCATCGTATTCATCTGTACCCATATAGATGCTGGAAACAGCTGAGTCGAGGAAGACCAGGGTATAACCTGCTGGCAGGCCAGCCCGAACCACCAATTCTACTGCATCATCAGCCAATCCATTGTTGATGACATCTGAAACAAATCCATCCCATCCCACGCCAACATTTTCTGCGGCATCCCAGGCATTGGAGGCACCCTGATCAAGTCCCCATTGTGCAAAGTTGGGATAAGGATTGTTCGTTCCCGAATCGACAAACACCACATACAGCAAATTGGTAAAGATGTTTGAAAAACTGGTCAGTGCACAGGTACACACCTTGTTGGGTGCTTCCGTCATCAGACGCAGGTTGCTGAAACGAATCTCCACCTCAGACAGGAGGGTGTCGTGATTGACGATGATGACAAC
>JBCBZF010000208.1:0-8020 GCA_039815525.1 Bacteroidota bacterium
GATGCCGCAAAAGATGCGCAGGGCCTCCTTGAAATGAAAATCGCCAAACTGGAAGAGACAGTTTCCAATGCCCGCGTATTAGATACGTCTGATGTAGACCTGAGCAAAGCCTATATTTTGGCTACTGTTACCCTGAAAAATCTAAAGCTGAAAAAAAATGTTCAGTATACACTGGTCGCCGAAGAGGAAGCAGATCTGAAGCAGGGAAAAATCTCGGTAAAATCGCCCGTTGGGAAAGCCATTTTGGGCCGGGAAGTGGGGGACATCATTGAAATCAAAGTTCCTGCCGGTACCCTCGAGTTTGAACTCCTGGACATCACCCGTTAGGAACTTTTTCCATAGAATGACTACATTCATGCCCGCCGCACGGGCATGAATTTTTTTACCCAGCTATGGCCAGCATTTTTACAAAAATCATTCGCGGGGAAATCCCCTGCCACCGCGTTGCCGAAACCGAAGACTATCTTGCGTTTCTCGACATTCGTCCACTTACAAAAGGGCACACCCTGGTGATTCCCAAGGAAGAAGTAGATTACATCTTCGATCTTCCCCAGGACCGATACATTGGCCTACATATTTTTGCCAGAGAAGTCGCTGCTGCGATTGAAAAAACCGTGGATTGCGTACGGATTGGTACAGCAGTAGTCGGTCTGGAAGTCCCTCATGCACATATCCATCTTGTCCCGATCAAGCAAATCGCAGACCTGGATTTTAAAAAAGAAAGAGTCCAGATGAGTCAGGAAGAATTTGCAGATCTGGCCAAATCCATTCAGGGAAACCTCGTCTGATCAACGTTTGTTGATCCGGCCTGGATTGGCTTTCAGAAATGAGCCCCAGTCCTTGTGTTGGGAACCACCACTGCCTTTGTCTCCCTGGAAAAAGTGACAAACGGCAACTGCCAGACCATCCGTGGCGTCCAATGGCAAGTCATGCAATGAAAAATCAAGCATCTGTTTGAGCATACCTGCTACTTGCTCTTTACTGGCTGATCCACGCCCGGTAACCGACATTTTGACCTTTTTGGGCGCATACTCAAATACTTCGACATTCTGCGAGAGGGCCGCGGCCATGGCCACACCCTGTGCCCGTCCCAATTTGAGCATGGATTGGACGTTTTTGCCAAAAAAGGGGGCTTCCAGCGCCATTTCATTAGGCCGATACTCTTTGATGAGACTCTCGACTCGTTTGAAAATCTTCTTTAGTTTCTCTGCGTGTCTGGTCTGTTGCCGGCCCAGTTTAATGACTCCGCAAGCCAGCAACTCCATCTTTTTCCCCTGACAGGCAATAATGCCGTAGCCTGTTAGGACCGTCCCCGGATCAATGCCAATGATGATGCGTTTTCTCACACATTCAAGCTACGCTTTTTTTCTATGAAACTCCCGGCTCTGATGTTACAGCTACCTGGTTTTCCCATTTGTACCCAGCCGCTAAGAATCCTATTTTCCCCTTATGCGCAGTCGTGCCATTAGGTTGTATCATCACATTCGCATCCAAAGCTGGTTCAAACTAAGCCGGAAGTGGCTGGGCCTCACGGTCAAGCTGGGCATCAGTCTGGCGATCATTTACTTCGTTTACTGGCAGCTGAGTGAGGAAGCCGGACAGTTGGCGGTATTATGGGCAGATTTGTCTTATCCTGACTGGGGATTCATGATGCTTTGTTTGGCCTTGATGCCAGTCAATTGGGGAATCGAAGCCGCAAAATGGCGCTATCTTATGCGAAGAAGTGTCGCTGGACTTTCTTTCAAAACGGCGTTTCAGGCAATTTTTGCTGGCAATGCCACCGGACTGCTTACGCCTAATCGGATCGGCGCCTATGCAGGCCGAATCCTCTACCTGCCGGTCGGGCAGCGCTTGCAGGGTACGGTTTTCATGTTGGTAGACCGTCTCTGCCAATTGGTTATCACGCTTTGGATGGGAACCATTAGCCTCGAGTGCCTGCTTGCAGATCCTGGGCTGGCCTGGCTAAGTCAGGATCCGACCCTGGCTCCCTGGCTCATGGGCTTTCGGGTGAGTTTATGGAGCGTGGATGCCCTCCTGCCACTGATGTTACTGAATCCGGTACTGCTCCAACGATTGCCATTACCTAAAGTAAGCTGGCTGGAAGAGGCCCGTCAGTCTCTATCCCAACTGGAGCGCCAGTCGATTATCTGGGTATTGCTGGCCGGTGCGATACGTTATGTGGTTTTCTCCAGCCAATTTCTCCTGCTCATGTATGCGCTTGGATATGATGGCGACGTCTGGCTTGCATTCGGCATGGTTGGCATTATTTTCCTGACAAAATCCATCGTGCCCAGTATTGCCCTGACCGAACTGGGCATTCGTGAATCCGTCGCCATTGCGATCATGGGAGGTTGGGGGTTTTCTGTTCTGATGGCTTTTGGCAGTACCTTTCTGCTGTATCTGATCAACATCGCTCTGCCAGCTTTGATCGGTTTGGCTTTTGTATATCGGATCAAATAAATTCCGGTTGAATGTCTGTCCTGTTTGTTCTATGTGTGGGCTGTTTGCTGCTGTATTGCCTCATGGTCTTACGGGCAGCCTGGTATTTTGGAAGGGAAAAAGAGTGGGAAGAAAGTCCGGAAAACTGGCCATCCGTGGAAATCATCATTCCTGCCCGCAATGAGGCAGCCAACATCACGGCCTGCCTGAAGTCAGTCCTTGCACAACAATATCCCGGAGAGTGGCAGATCACCTTGATCAATGATCAATCGACCGATGAGACCTATGCATTGGCAACAGCTTTGGCCCAACAGAACCCTCGTTTGAAGGTGGTTAATCTGCAGGCAGGCGAAGAAAATTCATTCAAAAAAGCTGCCATCAGCCAGGCCATTGCTGCCAGCAAGATGGAGATGATTCAACAGTTGGATGCGGATTGTCTGGTAGGGGAAAAATGGTTGATGAGCATGATGTACTACGTCGATGCCCAAACGGCCATGGTCTCCGGACCGATTTTGCTTTACGATCACCACAATCTGTTTACGTCTCTACAAACGATGGAATCCATGGGATTGGTGGCTTTGGGCGCAGGGTCGATGATGGCCGGACAGCCCAATTTAGCCAATGCCGCCAATCTGGCATATCGCCGTTCAGTATTCGAAAGGGTAGGGGGATTTAAGGATGTGGATCAGGTGGCTTCCGGAGATGACGAATTGCTGTTGCAAAAAATACACCGTCTTCGTTCCCGGTCCATCCGATACGCAAAGTCCAGGGATGCCATTGTCAGGACGGCGGTCCAGCCCACCTGGCAGACATTCAAAGCCCAACGCCTGCGATGGGTCAGCAAAGCGCGCGCCTATGAAAACCGATGGACCAATGTTATTCAACTCATCTCTTATGCAGGTTTTGTTTCTTTCCCCTTATCTCTCGTACTGATTCTATTAGGGGAAATACATCCACTTTGGCCCCTTGTATTGTTGTTGTTCAAGTCAGTGGCCGATCTCCCGCTCATGTACCTTGCTGCAGGATTTTTTCATAAATTGCCCTTGCTGAGATACTTTCCCCTCTTACAGTTGGTGTATATCCCCTATGTTCTGTGGATCGGGATCGCTGGAAATCTGGTGAAAAAGTATCAGTGGAAAGATCGTATGGTGCAATGAGTGAAGAGTTAAACGATATTCAATTTCAAATTCTGGATTCGGTCTATTTCGTGGAGTCTTTTGAGCATGTGCTGGAAGAAGCCGAGCAACCGCGTCCGGTTGTGGTAGATGAACTGCGGACCATGATCGACCGGGGATGGATTCAGGTGATGGAGTTCAATGAAGACAAAGGCGATTATCTGCGCACGCAATACTTCGACACCGATCATCTGGAAAACTATCACTTCCTGGCCACCAAAGATGGGCTGCTCAAACACAATGGTCATTAGCGCCTATGACACCGACTCAACTTGCCTGGCGCAAATACCGCAGTAACTATCCCGCGATGTTTGGGCTGATCTATGTCAGCATCTGCTTACTGGCAGCGATATTTGGCTATTGGGTCGCCCCTGATGCCAGCCGTCATGGCAATCTTCAGGTGGTCGAACTGGCAAAACAACCGCCGGGTACGGAAGTGGATTTGTTGATGGTACCCATCCCATCTGTTTCTGAAATTGGGTTTTGGGAAAAACTCATCAATGGCAGTCCGGCGCGCTTTGTCCCTATACCACTCAAAACCGCTGAATTACGCCCCGATGGCGATCTGATCCGTTTTCAGGCCTGGTCCGGGGCAGAAGATCAAATCCGCTTGTCCCGCTTTGCAGGCAAAGACTTGCCTGCCATTCGGGCTGAAAACCTTCGACAGATGCGTTATCATCTGGGCACTGATCAGTACGGACGAGACGTTTGGAGCCGGATTTTGTTGGGGAGCCGGGTGAGTTTATCGATCGGCTTCATGTCTGTTTTGATCAGTCTGCTAATTGGCATTAGCCTGGGGACCGTGGCCGGTTATTTTGGTGGGTGGCTTGACAAACTGATCATGTGGCTGGTCTCCGTCATGTGGGCCATCCCAACTCTACTGCTGGCGCTTGCCATTGTATTTGTCTTACAAAGAGGCTTCTGGCAGTTGTTTTTGGCCATAGGTTTGTCGATGTGGGTAGAAGTAGCCCGTATTGTAAGGGGGCAAATCCTGAGTGTACGGGAACAACAATTTGCGGAAGCGGCCAGGGCATTGGGATATACCCACAGTCGGGTGATGTTTCGGCATGTGTTGCCCAATGTCCTCAGTCCCATTATTGTCATTGCCGTTGCCAACTTTGGCGCAGCAGTCCTGATTGAGTCAGGTCTGAGTTTTTTGGGCATTGGGGTTGAGGTGCCGATCCCTACCTGGGGCCGCATGATTTATGAGGGATATACGTATATTGTCTTTGAAAATGGAAAGTGGCTTGCATTTTTTCCAGGACTGGCATTGATTCTGCTGGTGATGTCTATCAATCTGATCGGAATCGGTCTGAGAGATGCCCTGGATGTGAAAATGAAAAGGAAGTAAGTCTTTCCCCTATTTTGACCAGACTTTTGCGCGAAAACGTATACAACACTACCGACCCCCAAAAACTGCTCGACCTGAAACGACAGGAAGCAGATGCCCTGCTGGATGTCATGCGAACCATCAACCAGAATGATCTGAAGGTTGCGCAGCTCTGTCAGATTACCAAATATGTGCTTTTGGCACAATTGGGGGTTCGGAAAATGGCATTCTATTACCAGGAAAAAGATGACTGGTACGAAGGGATGCGCCATGGCTTTGCAGAACTGTCAGACGCTGCCAAACTGGAAGTGTTTTCTTTTGACAAAACCGAAGTCATCGACCCCGAGCGTCATCCATCCCTCTCCGAAATCAAAGCGGAATTTGTGGTGCCTATTTCGCATCGGGAAGATATGCAGGCAGCCTTTGTCATTGCCGAATTTGCCGATACAGATGTCGAGGCCCAAAATGATCTGTTGTTCATCGAAACCTTAGGCAATATTCTGTCTGTGGCCATTCGCAACCGCCAGCTGTTCCAGGAGCAGATGGAACAAGAATTTCTGCGCAAAGAACTGGAAGTAGCTGGTACCATCCAGAGTCAGATGTTGATCTCTAACTTCTCCCGCTTCAAAGAGATCGATGTATATGGACTCAATTTTGCCCACCATGGTGTAGGAGGAGATTTCTATGATGTCATCAAAAAAGGCAAGGGCGTAACCTTTGTGTGTATTGCTGATGTGTCAGGAAAAGGAATTGGTGCAGCTTTGCTGATGTCCAATCTGCAAGCCAACCTTCGCGCCCTTTGTGCGCAGTACACCGATCCGATTCCTATTGTCGAAGATCTCAACCAGGTGTTATATCCAATTACAAAAGGGGAGAAATTTGTAACCCTCTTTCTGGCGCGGATTGATGCCGATACCCGGACGATTACCTATGTCAATGCCGGACATAACTATCCGATCTTTGTTTCCAACTCAGAATTAACACATCTGGAAAGCGGCTGTATCTTCCTGGGATTTATGCCCTCCATTGAGGCAAAGGCCAGCCAAATGAGTTTTGAGAAAGACGATATCCTCTTCATGTATACTGATGGACTGATTGAGCAGGAGAATAACACTGGCGAAATGTTTGGCCAAACCAGGGTCGAACACCAACTTATCCTTCATGAGGAACGTTCTTCTGAAAAGATCATTCACCATGTGATGCAGGATTTGGAAGACTTCTCAGTCCAGACCGAAGCGGTTGATGACATTACCATGTTGAGTGTAAAATTTTTATAAGTTTCGTTCTAAGGAACCTTCCAGAAGATTTGTTACTTGCAAAGGTTTCTTCACAACCCAAAATCATTGACTATGAAATTGTTTACTGGCGATCTGATAAAGACGCTGGAAGGACCGTCCAGGGAATTGGCCAGCCGGATCGAAAACCGTACCGCAGTCGTCGGGATCGTTGGACTGGGATACGTAGGAATGCCAATTGCTTTGGAATATTGTAAAAAGGGATTTCGATGCATTGGCATTGATGTATCAGAAAATAAAGTAGAAGCCCTGAATCGGGGAGAAAACTTCATTGAAGACCTCAATGATCAGGAAGTAGCAGATATGGTATCGGCTGGCTTACTCAACGCTTCTACTGATTATGGGGCTTTATCCGAGGCTGACATTATTTTCATTGCCGTTCCGACTCCCTTCAATGCCAACAAAGAACCAGACATAAGCTACATCATCAGTGCCGGTGAAGGTGTTGCAGAGCATTTGACTTCTGGTAAGCTCATTATTCTCAAGAGTACCACCTTTCCCGGTACCACAGAAAATTACCTGATTCCGGTTTTGGATAAAAGCGGCCTGAAGGCTGGAAAAGATTACTATATCGCCTTCAGTCCTGAACGGGTTGACCCAGGCAATAAAGTATTCCATACCGGTAACACACCAATTGTTGTAGGCGGTACAGACGAAATCAGTTCGGTGTTGGCATCTTATGCCAATAATCAAATCATTGAGCAGGTGTACATGGTCAACAATCCCAAAGTGGCCGAACTTGAAAAGTTACTGGAAAATATTTTCCGCTCGGTCAATATCGCACTCGTCAATGAGTTGGCACTGCTGTGTGAACGGATTGGTGGGATTGATGTATGGGATGTAATAGATGCAGCCAGTACAAAGCCGTTTGGCTTCATGAAGTTTACGCCCGGGCCGGGGGTAGGCGGTCACTGTATTCCCATTGATCCCTACTACCTCTCATGGTTGGCACGAGAATATGATTTTGAAACCAAATTCATTACCCTCGCCGCCAATGTCAATGAAAGCATGCCATATCATGTCGCCCAAAAAGTCGTCAGAGAGATTGCCCGACAACCAATTGCGCTTGCGGAGGCGCGTATTTTGATCCTCGGAGTCTCTTTTAAGAAAAATGTGAAGGATTTGCGCCACTCCCCGTCAGAAGCCATTATACACCGTTTGATCGAAGAGGGAATTCAAAGCATTGATTACAGTGATCCCTGGGCACCGGAATATCAGGCTGCTGGCCGAACCTTCTATTCGGTTGATCTCAGCCCTGAAAGCATCGCGTCTTATAATTGCGTGATTCTGGTGACGGATCACGATGATTTTGAGATCCCCTATGTTGTGGAACATGCCAATTGCATCGTTGACACCCGAAACATGACCAAAGGAATTGATGACCCAGAAGGAAAAATAATTCGCCTGGGCGTGAGTAAGGCAAAAACCAAACTGGTCATGGAGCATTAAAATGACTCATTTGAAAAAATGTAGAAATCCATCTCATCATGTGGGATGGATTTTTTTTTTGAATAATTCAGAAACCTACAACAATGGGAATCACTTGTTTATTCCATTGGCCCCAAAGAAACGACCATTTATCCTTAAAAATACGCAGTTGGAATTTGGAAAACTCAGTCGCTTTTCGGACCTTTGTAATACGTCTGAAAAAAACGGGTAGTTCATTTACAAGACTTTAGCAGATCATCAGTAAAAACTTTAAAAAAAACTTCACAAAAAGTTTGGAGGTTACAAAAAGATCACTGATATTTGCATCCGCTTTAAGAGAAAGAGGCTACGGA
>JBCBZF010000623.1:0-4422 GCA_039815525.1 Bacteroidota bacterium
GGCCTGGGCTTTGTGGTGAGACGAATTTGGCTTGCATAATGATTGCTGCGCGCCCAAAATACAGATTTGTCTGAAAAAAGCCTCCCTTGACACCACTGCAAAGATGAATGACTAGTTTTTGAACCAGCGACGCACCATTACATAATCGAGATAATAGATGAGGCGAACCGACAAGCTGTTGAGCTGTGGTGCAGCCAGGGTTGAACGGAAGTTTTGTAAAAAGTCAGGGCTGGTGTCAAAATCATTGGTCAGAATGTTATTCTTCCAAACCACCCGCATGAAACTACCGGGCGCAAACTGCCAGTTGTAGACCATGTCGACCGAAAAAGCATTGAAATTGGCATCATGAGATGGATTCCCTTCATCATTGAGGCCATCATATTCTGTGTCAATCAAACCACCGGTGTTTTCCAAAAAGTAAAAGCGGTCATAATTTACCCGGCTCCAATAATGACGCACCCGCAGACTCAGCCCCATCATGTCATTGAAGGTGTAGTTGACCCCTAATAAATTCGTGAGGTTCTTCACGCCTCTGCGTCCCATCAGGATCTGGTCCAGATCACCGGCTTCCGTATACCATTTAGTAACATACCCCAATTCACGTCGGCGCCACATGGCATTGACTTCATAGTCAACGGTCAGATTGTTGCTAAAGCGAAAGCGAGGGCTAATGGTAAACCAATTGTCTACCTGATTCCAGGATGGACGTTGCCAGACCCCTCCGTTGGCACGAATAAAAAACGGCTTGCGACTGTCTGTACTGGCCCACAAAAAGAGCCGGTGGCTCGAAGGCTTTCGGAAGACATATCCTGGCTCACGCGCCTCAAAGTGATTGATTTGTTCGACAGGAGATCCCCCTAAGCCCCAGCCAAATGACCAGAAGTTGCGGGTTTGCAGATTACCATTCCAGGAAAGGCCGAAGTTGTCGAATTCGTTTGGCGCCCAGGTTCTTACATATTCGGCATTGACCTCCGTCCGAATGCGGTTGAACGCACCAAAGGGCTCATTCCGCTGCCAGCTCACTTCTGCCTCTGCGCTGACTTCGTTTGGTGCACGCAGAAAGCCCAGATCGTTGATGTTATAGTTATCGGTTTCTACGCGCTGCGCAACATTGAACTGCCATTGACCACTGACTTTGCCGCCACTGATCTCGTAGGCAAAGCCAACATCATTTCCGGTTTCATTTGATCCATAAACCTGACTCACGGCCCCAAATCCTGAAAGGTTCCAGGTATTGCTCTTGTCAAAGAAAGCGAACTCTGTCCCGGTAACATTGGCAGAGCGCCCCCCATTTGAACGTGTCACATTGGTATTGATGAGGGTAATGTTTGAATTATTTCGCAGGTTTTGGTCTACCACCATCACATTGAAATTGGTCAGGGGATCGGCCAATACCTTACGTTGTTCACCAGTCATGGTGTCTTGCACAATTGCATAGGAACGGTCTGTCACCGCATTAAAAAAACCAATCCCTAATCCACCTGCAGTTCGGCCAGAGACCTTGGTTGCATTCACCAGGGGTGCTGTCGACGGCCTGGCTTCAATGATTTCTTCTCCATCGTCAATCTCTTCTACCATCCCATAAGACTGGCCCACGCGACGGGAATAAAACAAGCCTCCTTTGTTGAACAATTCGGTTCCTTCCGTGAAGAAAGGGCGATTTTCATCAAAACGCACCTCGAAAGGACCAAGATTCAAGACCACATTGTCCGAAATAACCTGTCCAAAATCCGGAATCAGGCTCATATCCAGCGTGAAACTTTCGCTGATGCCAAATTTGAGGTCCATGCCTCCGGTTATGGAGGTCCCCCAGGCCTCCTCTCCATTCTTTTGCAGGTAGCCCGAAACATAAGGCGTTATGGACAAACGAAGAGGTGGCTTAATATCCGTTAGCCCCTGCAGCGTACCAAACTGGTTGACAAAGCCGTTGACATTGGCATCAACTGGATACCAATGGCTTCGCTCACGCTTACGACGAATTCGTCTCTGCACATTGAACCCCCAATCCTGTACTGCTTTTTTAGGGAAACGAAGCGCCCCATAAGGGATTTCCATTTCGACTGTCCAACCCTCATCGTGGATGCTGACCGCGCTTTCCCAGACAGCATTCCAGTTTTCATCCCAATCATCAGGGGTAATGTAAGAGTCAGCCTGGACACCGGCCGCCGAAACAAAAAAGCCAAAGGCATTCTGACGATTGAGATATGGGTCAAAGAAAACTGCAAACATGTCAGTATTTTTCCCAAACTCATCCCTTAATCCCAGTTCCCGCAGGATAGAATCGGGCGAAGAATCAAACATTCTCGCACCCACATAAATTGCCTCATCAGAGTAGAGAATGTGGAGTTGGGTTTGCTGGCTGGATGCTTGCCCGTTATCGGGTCGGTTTTGGGTAAAAAAGCGGGTTTGTACATGTGGATTGTCCTGCCAAACTGCCTCGGTCAACCGACCATCAATTTTAGGCCGTTCTGAAATTCGCTCAGCTTGCATTGTGGTTGACTGATCCTGCGCCAGTGCGGGAACAAAAAGTAGCCACAGAAGAAAATAAAGTGAGAAATATGCCTTAGATGTGCTCATTGAGGAGAGGACCGTATTTGCAGGAATTTGTTCTGCAAAACAACAGCTTTCATCGAAGGAATAATTGCTTTTTTGGTATAATCTCTCCGGGGGCCCATTCATACATGTTTTATAGCCATTCAGGTTGTAGTTGTCCTGTCAGTAAGGAAAAAGCCTATTTGCTTGAAAATTGGGCGCCAAGGTGAAACTATCCCTAACTATCTGTGCCTTGCTCCTGGTAGCCCTTCTATTGCCCCTGGCTGGATTTTCTCAGGCTTCTGTCGGTGAAAAAGATGAGTCGTATGGTATTGAAGGCGTGCAAACGCTGCCTTTTGCGGTTGGCAAAGGCAATCGACAAATCATTGATGTTCAGTCAGACGGATACTCGATCGTCGCTGGCCAGATCAACAAACGTGATGGATCAATTGGTCTGATGCGACTGGATGAGACGGGTATGCCAGACCTTTCCTTCGGCCATGAGGGCATGAAGATCCTTCCGGTTCGCGGTAGCGTACGGGACCTTCTTGTCATGCCGGATGACCGCATTTTGGTTGCAGCTATCCAAATCCATGAAGAGAATAGCGACATGGTCGTTTTTCAATTGGAAAAGGATGGACGCCCGGTCGAACTATTTGGTCGGCAAGGCAAGCAAACCATCAATTTTGGAGAGTGGGATGATCCCGCAAAGCTTGGACTGACTGCTGACGGCAGCATCATGCTGGCTGGTAACACCAGTACTGGAGATTGGTCCAACCGAGATTTTGGTATCGCACGCCTTACCTCTCAAGGACGCCTTGACCCACATTTTGGGCAGCGGGGACGCAAGATCATCGACATCGGTAAATACGACAATTGTCGGGACCTCCATGTCTTCCCTGATGGACGTATGATGATCGCGGGCACCACACGCTCAGAAAAGTTTGATGAATTTGTGGTTTTTAAGCTGTTGGAAAGCGGGCGTTTGGATCCATCTTTTCAGCAAAAGGGCTACAAACAATTTCATCTGAGCAAAGTCCACGATTATTGTCAGCGTATGGCAGTCTATCCCGATGGCAAAATTGCCATGCTTGGTCATGCCAAACTGGCAGAAGGTGGATATGGATTTGATCTGGTGGTGATGCGTATGGACGAACATGGATATCAGGATGAAAGTTTCGGTGGGGACGGCATGGTCAGCTTTGATCTCGGCGGAGCCGAGTATGGCGCAGATTTACTGCTGCAAGCCGACGGCAATTTATTGGTCCTGGGAAGTTCCAACCACAAAATTGCGATGCTCCGCCTGCTGAACAACGGTGGCATTGATCCGTCTTTTGGAAGAGGTGGTCATCGGGTGTTCCGAATTGGCGGACGCAGCATCGATGGCCCCAGTGAAATGCACATGCAAGCTGATGGTAAGCTACTGATCGCCGGTACCACCAAAGCCAGTTTTACCGTTATGCGCATTCATGGCAACCCATACCTGGTGGGCCTGGGGGATGTACTTGCAGCGGATTGGGATAAGAAAGGCGTCATGGAAAACGCTTATGCTGGCTTGAGTTTTAGTCGGGCCTTCTCTTTGGATGCCTGGTTGAAAGGACCAGACTTTACGCCCAAGGAGGATACCCAGATTTCCGCCACGCAGGAGGCAGGTCCAGCCAAACATCAGATCGCACGCAAAGCCCATTTGGCCATCGGTAAGAATTTTTCCCTGACCGTGATTTGGGACATTGATATGAACGCACATTATTATATTAATGGCCGCTACTCACAAAGCGTCCGGGAAGGCAAGCAATATGCTGAACCCAGTGTTCAACCACTGATAAAAAGGCCAATGCAAACCCGTCAGGCAAGAAAAAAATCCTTTTGGATGCTCAAGAGTTTGCATTA
>JBCBZF010000121.1:0-9687 GCA_039815525.1 Bacteroidota bacterium
CAGTGCACAAGTCATCTCTTTTGACAGCAGCAATGTGGTCGGACCAAATTTTGCTTACGTCGTAACCGACGACCAGGGTACCATCCTCGGTCTGCCGCCGGGTGATCAGGTTAACTTTGGACCAGCTGGCCCTGGTGTCTGTTGGGTGTGGGGTCTTTCTTACTCCGGCAATGTTACCGCAATGGTCGGCGACAATGCGCTGAGCGTAGCCTTATCTGACGGTTGTTTTGACCTCTCCGACGACTTTCTGGTCGTGGTACGTGATTCTGTCAGTGGTGGCAGCACCGTAACTGATGAAAATGGGGCAGATTCAGTCTTCGTCTGCATTGATGGCAGCGCGCAATTTGTCTCCTTTGACAGTGTTGGACCAGTGGGTCCCAATTTTGCTTACGTTGTAACCGATGATCAAGGCGTGATCCTTGGCTTGCCGCCTGGCGACATGGTCAACTTCGGACCAGCTGGAACCGGTATCTGTTACGTATGGGGATTGTCCTACACTGGCGCTGTAACTGCGATGGTCGGCGACAATGCGCTGCAGGTCGCTTTATCTGATGGATGCTTTGACCTGTCTGACAACTTCCTGGTCGTGGTCAGAGATTCTCTTTCCGGTGGCATTGTATCAGCTGATAGTGGAGACGATACGGTCTTCGTTTGTCTGGATGGTAATCCACAGGTCGTTGCCTTCGACAGCAGTGCCACTTGTGGTCCAAACTTCAATTATGTTGTAACAGACAATCAGGGCACCATCCTTGGCCTTCCACCAGCAGACATGGTCAACTTTGCACCAGCCGGAACCGGTGAATGCTGGGTCTGGGGTCTCTCTTACACTGGAAACCTGACCGCAATGGTGGGACAAAACGCCTTTAACATCTCATTCTCCGATGGTAACTTTGATTTGTCGGATGAATTCGTCGTGGTCTTCCGCGATTCTGTCAGCGGTGGCATGGTCAGTGCCTCTGATGGTTCTGACTCTGTCTTTGTCTGCATTGACGGCAATCCGCAAGTGGTTTCCTTTGACAGCATCAATGCAGTAGGACCAAACTTCGCCTACGTCATCACCGACGATCAGGGTACCATCCTCGGTCTGCCTCCGGGCGACATGGCCAACTTCGGTCCGGCGGGTCCTGGTGTCTGCTATGTCTGGGGTCTTTCCTACTCTGGTACCGTAACGGCCCAGCAAGGAGACAATGCTTTGCAAGTAGAATTGGCCAGTGGCTGTTTTGATCTCTCTGACAACTTCCTGGTCGTGGTGCGTGATTCAGTCAGCGGTGGTTTGATCACCGATGAGAATGGTGCTGACAGCGTACGGGTATGTATTGATGGGATGGATCAGGTCATTTCTTTCGACAGTACAGAAGTATTTGGCGAAAACTTTGCTTATGTGATCACTGATGATCAGGGTACCATCCTCGGTCTGCCTCCGGGCGATCAGGCAAACTTTGGGCCGGCTGGACCTGGCATCTGCTATGTCTGGGGACTTTCCTACACTGGCAATGTAACCGCGATGGTCGGTGATAATGCCCTCCAGATCGATCTCTCAGACGGCTGTTTTGACTTATCCGACAACTTCCTGGTCGTGATCCGCGATTCTGTCAATGGTGGAAGTACTGTAACTTCTCCTGACGCGGTTTCAGATACAGTTTTCGTCTGCATCGATGGGACTGATCAGCTTGTTTCATTCGATAGTGCAGATGTCTTCGGAGAAAACTTCGCGTATGTCATCACTGACGATCAGGGTACCATCCTCGGTCTGCCTCCGGGCGATCAGGCAAACTTTGGGCCGGCTGGTGTTGGTGTCTGCTACGTCTGGGGACTCTCCTACACTGGTAGCGTAACTGCTCAGGTAGGCGACAATGCCATGGCCGTTGATCTTTCTGATGGTTGTTTTGATCTCTCTGACGAATTCCTGGTGGTGTATCGAGATTCCGCTTTCTGCGCCACCAACATCGACGATGAGTTGCCATTGGGAACCATCAGCATCTTCCCGAATCCAGTCAAGGATCAGTTGAACATCCGCTTCGACCTGAGTGGTGTACAGTTTGACAATGCTGATCTGCGCATCTTTGATCTGACCGGTCGTGAGATCTATCGCGAAAACATCGTTGCTGCTGCAGGAGAACATCATATTGCCACCGGCAATCTGCAAAGCGGCCTTTACATCGTAGAAGTACGGACCACGGAAGGTGTCTTCCGTTCGCGTCTGCTCAAAGAATAAGTTAGACTTTTGGTAATTGGTTTGGCCCTCACAGGTTTGTACCTGTGGGGGCTTTTTGTTTACCAAAAAGTACGGACTTGAAAATGCCGATTAGAAAAGGAATGATTGGCAAAGAAGATTTCTGACTGATCAATCAAGATCCGCCAAAATTGGAGCGATAAATGCTCGATTTATCCCCCATCCATAAAGACACGATAAAAATGATGCCTCAGCTTTCCACAAAGGGAAAGCCACGTACCACCAGATTGTTGATGCTGGGGTCGTATTGAATGTAGAGAACCAGGCGGATTTCATCGACCACTTCGTCGGTCATTTGTAGCCAGCCCTGGCGCAGGAGCTCCTGATACATCAGGACTTCTGTTTCATACTGATTCTCCAAATTTTGGCGAACGGCCTGCCAGGAAGTGTTGCGGAAAGTGAGGACCCCGGTCTGCCAGGAAAGGGTGTTTGTTTGTTGAACATTCATGAAGTTTGGTGTTTGAGCAGTTCTGTGGTAGCGGGGAAAAGCCTAACGCTTTCCAATAAAGACGAAAAAAAACCAGGGATCGTTTGGTCAGATGTTAGTCCTTCGACAAAAAGCCCGAATTGTTGGACGAAAAAGCACTTGGGGTATAAATTTTTGCACCATAGAGGGGAGAGGTGTCAGGTGAGAGGAGTGAGTTGCGTTTTGGAGCTTAACTCTTGTTCATTGTCCTGAAAATAGGCGTCAGGTTTATAAGTGATGGTTTAGCTTTTTATCGACTCGCACCTCTCTCCTCGCCCCTGACACCTCCTCGCTCATTTGCTTTTCTCCGGCTTTGGAGAAATCTTGCATCGCAATCCCTGCTACATCATGCGTGTGCGACATCCCATTTCCTTTTTCACCATCCTGATTTTGGCCTATGTCATCTTTCGGGTGGCGCATCTTTATCCCCGCTGGGACAATAAAGGCGCAGAGGCCACGCTGAGCTGGGATGTGTATGGCTATTATTTGTATTTGCCGGCGGCTTTCATCTATGATGATCTGGCCTATCTCTCATTCAAAGATGAGATGTTTGAGAAATACCGCCATGCGGCGGACTTCCAGCATGGCACCCTCCAAGCCGATGGCAAGTACGTCCTCAAATATCCCATTGGCATGGCGGTATTGTACCTGCCATTTTTCTTTCTGGCCCATGTTTTTGCCTCTTTCAGCGATGTCTATGCCGCTGACGGCTTTTCCCTTCCCTATCAGATGGCGATTTCCTGGGGAATGATTCTCTATGCCATTCTGGGCTTGTTCATCGCCAGACGGATTTTACTGGAATTTTTCTCCGACAAAGTTGTAGCCGCCACCCTGGCCATCCTGGTCCTGGCAACCAACTACCTCAACTATTCGGCTTTTGACGGGGCCATGCCCCACAATTCGCTTTTCACCCTCAACGCACTGTTGATTTGGTTGACGATTCTCTGGCATAAAAAGCCGCGCTGGTGGATTGCAGGCTTGATAGGATTGACAATCGGCCTGGCGACCATTGTGCGGCCCATTGAGTTGATGACCTGCCTGATTCCACTTGGCTGGGGCGTTTGGAACAAGGAAAGCTTCCTTGCAAAACTCAATCTGATCAAAGATAACTGGCAACATATCCTGATTCTGATTGCTGGCATGGTGGTAATGGGGTCAATTCAAATGATCTACTGGAAAATCCATTCCGGCCATTTTCTCTACTACAGCTACGGTAAATTTGGCTTTGACTGGACGCGGCCGCATATCATGAATGGCATTTTCAGCTATCGCAAAGGGTGGTTTATCTATACCCCGGTAATGGTTTTGTCTGTATTGGGCTTGATCACACTTTTTCAAAAACATCGGGAAACATTCTGGCTGGTGGCCGGCTATCTGGCCCTGACGCTGTATGTAGTCTTCGCCTGGGAAGTCTGGTGGTATGGTGGCAGTTTTGGTGCCCGTCCATTGGTACAAACTTATGCCCTCCTGACCTTGCCCCTGGCTGCATTCCTGAATTGGGCCTTTGACCGAAAAGTGACATTGGCCATCGTCGCGGTTTTTGCCTTCCTCTGTGCCGATCTCAATCTGATGATGACCTGGCAAGCGCATGCGCGTGGTACCGGTTGGGAAGCAGAATTCATGACCCGTCCGTATTATTGGAAGCTCTTTGGCAATCCCCGACCAGAAAAAGACGATGCCAAATATCTGGATGTGCGGCGAAACACCCGCGATCTGGCTAAGTTCAAGGTGAAGACTTTGTATCATAATGACTTTGAAGCTGATACCACTGCCAATCGCGATGGCCGCCATCCGGCTTCCGGGCAATGGGCCGTATTGGTCAACAAAGATCATCCTTTTTCGCCCGGCTATACGGTCTCTCTGGGTGCATTGAAAGCCAAAAAGGACAGTTGGATTCGAGTCAGTGTCAATGTGTTGTATGAAAATATGGAGTGGAACGTATGGCAGCAAGGCCAGTTGTCGGTGATTTTCTTTCGCAATGGTCAGCCTTACAAACAAACTACCTGCCGCATCCAGCGCACCACCGATCCATGGCGCATGCATCATTTGTTTTATGATATGCAACTGCCCCAATCGTATGAACCCACGGATGAATTGAAGGTCTATGTCTGGGGTGCCAACTCCGATCAGGAACTGTTTGTAGATGATCTGAAAGTAGAACTGCTTGAGCCGGCTTCGTGAAGTGGGGACAAAAATATTGGGGAGAAATCCTGCTGGGCATTGGCTTTCTGGTCTTTTATATCTGGGCCAGAACCTGGCTGCACGAAGAAAAATTCACCGCCTACACCGCCACACGCTGGATGAATATTTTTGGCTTTGGCCAATTTGAACAGACCACCGACCTTTGGCAATACCTCAAAGAACTCCGTACCGGCATCCCACCAGTTTTGTCCTGGCTGGAAATCCGAAGCTTCCTCCAAGCCGGCCGGATGGAAGACATACACTGGCTGATTCGGAATGCGTACCAGTTTGCGATGATTGCGATGCTCCTCCTGTCAGCCTTGTGGGGAAAATGGGAGAAAAGTCGCTGGTTGTATGTACTACTTATTTCCGCAATTCTTCTGCCAGCCATTGCGATTGTTCACAAAGGCAATGCACAGATTTATGATGTGATGCTGCCGTTTTTTCTGATGCTGCATCTGGTGGGGGTCTATTGGGGGAGAAAGTGGTTTGACAAGGGAAAAGGCTGGAAAATCGTGGGTATGGGCCTCGCCATTTTTGCGGGATTGAGCCTTTCACTGGCAGAATTATCACGGCCCTTCATGCTGGCGGTTGTCCCATTTGTCCTGCTGCATCATTTTTTCCAGGACAAAAGCACGCGAAAAAGCTTTCTGATTGTTCTTCTGTTGCCCGTCTTGCTGGTATCCGGCGGCTGGCACATCAAGCTCATGATCTACAACCAGGGCCAGCTCATCTGGTCCAATCATGGTGGCTGTAATCTTGCCAATGCCTGGGCGCCGGTCATTGACCATCAGGCTCTCAATGCGAAGATTCAACCCGAAGAACCACCTCTGGTAGACAATCAATGGACCTGGGACAATATCAATACCCAGATACACACCGACAACTGCAAAGAAATGCAGCGGGCTGTGGTCCAGGGTATTCTCAAACATCCCGGAAAAGCATTTGCTCACATATCCGGTAAAGCCTGGCGCTTTCTCCTGGTACGAACCGATATGTATGCCTACGATCCGCAAGGCTGGCAAATCGATGCCTATCGTTGGATTGTCCGACTGCTTTACCTCAATTTGATTGTCCTGCTGCTTGTATATTTGCGCCGTGCCTGGAAAAAACCCGCTATCCTCTTGTCTGAGGCTTTTCTCCTCCTTTTCCTGGCGGCATTTCTGACCTTCATGCCCATCATTGGCGAAAATGGCGAAGAAGCACGCTTTCTGGTGTCAATCGTGCCCTTACTGGTGGCCAGTGGTATGCTCGGACTCAAAGAATTACAATCCTTGCGATCCACTTTGGACAAAACAAAAGATGCTGAGGCGCGCCCAGCATGACACCGGATTGGTGTGGTTCTTTTGTGTGTGGCAGGTCTTGGATGCATGCTACGATCCACCCAATTCTCCCATCAGCCCATTCCAGTATCCAAGGGTAATGTGCGCTTTTTCCTCATACTCATCTTCTTCCATCAACATCTCATGCAGCGCCGGTAGATTGTAGAAAGGCACACCGGGATAAAGATGGTGTTCGAGATGATAGCTGACATTGTGAGGCGCAAGGAAAAAGCGTTCAATGGGATTGGCGTGGATGGTGCGGGTAGAGCCGAGCAAATGTTCATACTCCAACTCTCCAAAGTGTTCGGCCACTGAGCGAATGTACTGGAACATGAAGAAGGTAGAGAAATAGGGTATGATCCAGTAGAGAGCAAATTCAGCCCAGATACCGAGCCAGGTGATGCCGCTGAAAAGGACGACATAAAACAAGAGCCGGGGCAGTTTCTGAGCGAGCGTCAGATTGCTTTTGCCATTGGTTTTGCTGCCGCCAAAGCGTTTGAGAAACCAGATGGCATCACTGAGACCGCGCCAGAGGCTGAAGTAGGAAAAAACAATCAAGAGAAACTCACGACGGCTTTTGGGAAACTGAAACTCCTTTTTTCCCAACTTCACAAACCAGTCTGGATCATCATCCGTGTTGAGATGGCGGTGGTGGCGAAGGTGGTTTTGACGGTATTGCTCAATGGAGGAAAAAATCGGATACATACACAGCAAGTTGGTGAGTAAATCATTGAGCTTGCGGTTTTGCAGGAAGCGAAAGTGCGTAGCATCGTGCATCAAAATCGCCAGTGCGTGCATGCGCGCGCCGATGATGAGGATGGCGAGGATATACAAAAAGGGATTGAAATAGGTGTGGCAGAGGTAAATGGTCGTGGCAATTACCAGCCAGTCAAAGGCGATTCCGGCTACATGACGCAGGGGCCGGGTTTTGTACAGCGCTTTGAGAGCGGCTTTGTTTACTGTCAGATTGAGGTCGATCGCATTGTTGTGGGCCATAGCAATGTTTTTGTGTTGCTGATGGTACAAGGATAGATCAATGCATGAGCTGATAGAATACCGTATGCGTAGTTCTCTGCTGTGAAAGGGTAATGTGTAGCTTTGGGCTGGTAACAGGCAAATGCTTTTGGAAACAGAATTTCTGCCGTTAGCGCTTTCTTGACAGTTTCAGCAACTTTTCATCTTTAGATTGGCAGAAGATGCTTAAGTTGTAGACAGGGCGAAATTTGGGAGAAAACCGATGAGACAGTTGACACAATGCTTCTGCCTGATGGTCTGCATGCTGCTCTGCCTGAGCGGCAATGTGGCGATGGCTGATTCCTTGCCTCTCTCATTACAAAAACTTGCCAGGGAAGCGGCCCAAAGCGGTTCAGATTCTCTGCGTTGTCAATATTATGCCCAGCTCAGCCGCTTCTATCGTCTGCAAACCGACATTGACCGGCAAGCTACGGCTGCGGATACCGCTATGCTGATTGCCAGGGAGGCAAATCAGCCTATTTTACGCCTCATCGCGCTGGATGCAAAAGCCCGTAGCCTCTGGGTGCAGAATCAGCCGGATGAAGCCATTGCCTCATTTGACCAGGCAGAATCACTTTCTCAGCAAGATCCCTCTATTCTGTTCCACCCATTCTATCTCAGGATGTTGATGGAAAAAATCAGGCAGGAGAGTAGTTTTTACAATCGTCCGGCGAAGGAAAATGTGGCTTTGGTCCTAACAATCCTCTCCCAGATTGAAGGGAAAGTCGAAGCAGGCTCAGAAATCATGGTATTGGAAAGGCTGATTCTCTATCACCGTTCGATGAATCAACTGGATCAGGCGCTGATGTACAATGACCGGGCCCTGGATTTGCTCCGTAAAATAGATGATCCAGAAACCCTCGTGCGCGCCCGGATTACCGATATTGACATCTATTACAATCTGATTGCCAAACCGCTGGATACTGTTTTGCTGGCAGAGTTGATCGGAAAATGTGCCGCAACTTACCAATACAGTCTTGATGCGAAACAAAGCGTCTACAGTGCCTGGCCTTTATTGTATTGGGGGAAATTCTATCGTTTTGCCAAAGATTTTGCGCAGGGCAGAAACATTCTGACCAAGATCGATGAACACAATGCAGAGACAAGGGTCCTCTTTTCCAAATATGATCTGCTAACCGAAATCGAACAAGACGCTGATAATTGGGCCGATATGTATATCTACGCCCGCCAAACCCAGCGATACGCACAAGAAGCCCGACATGATTTTTTCCAACTTAAAGCCAACAACTCACTGCTGACCTATTTTCTCCACCAGCAGGAAAAGGATTCGGCCACCCGCTACGCTGAGTTGGTACAACGTGGCCTGAAAAGGGTTGACACCAGTCAATTTTTGGAAGTGGTGTACCAGAGTTTTGAATTGTTAAGCGAGCAGATGCGAGACATTGACCTAACAAAAGCCCTCTCCTATCTGGCGACTGCCAATGCAATTCGCGAAAAACGCAGCCGCTATCAACAACGAGCCATTGCCAATATCGCGGCCTACCGCAAAGAGCAGGAGCGCCTGCTCATACAGCAGCAAAACCTTCACCATTGGATCAGTTGGCTCGGGGGCTTTCTGATCCTGGCTTTCATTCTGGGGATGTGGTACTACCAGTGGAGTAAAAAGGTTCAGGCCAGGCAGGAAAAAGATGTTTTGCGCATCCAGGAAAATGCAAGCCGCGATTTTCTCCTGCTGAACAACAAAAGCAAAGTCTATCTGGACGAGTTGTTTTACATCAAATCGGATGGAAATTATCTTGAGTTTCATCTTACAGATCGGCGTCTGCTCGATCGGAATCGCCTGAAAGTTGTTGCGACAACACTTCCAACCAATTTTGTACAAGTACACCGCTCCTATCTCATCAATCGCAATGCAATCAAGATTCAGCAAGCCAACAGTCTCATCATGGAAAACGGAGTAGAGATTCCGATTTCCCGCACTTTTAAAGCACGCTTGCACAACCTACCAAAGACTTGATGAGCGGTTCATTTTGATACACACGCCTCCCCCATTTCCCTCTTCCTGTCATTCATCATCAATTATTGGTTAGTCGTCACATCAGCTTGATAATCAGCGCTGAACGAAGCTCTTTAAGGCATCGACTCAATCTATGGCCCGAAGAACATCTTGGCTCTGAGCCACCAAATAACAGGTTGATAGATCGGGAATAAACCGAGAAATCATGCAGAGCGGGACCGTCCTGGATCCCGCTCTTTTTGCATACCGGCAAGTTTCTAATCGGTTTATTCTTTTAATTCTTTGTCGACGCGGGTACCATGCTGATTGGCGGATTTTTCAAACTCGTACGGATTGTTGACCACGACCTCAAAGAAGCCAATCTCCTCATCCTGATATCCGGTGATCCCGTACTTTTCTGATTTCCCCTCCACATTCAGGTAAAGGACCGCTTTTTGTTCACGTTCTCCTTTTTGGAGATGCAGGGCTGCCCGTTCAATGGTCCCGGTTTGAA
>JBCBZF010001265.1:0-1778 GCA_039815525.1 Bacteroidota bacterium
CTTGCGGACAATCCACTCGTTGACTATCAGCAGGAAACCATCCAGAATATCATCCCGGACCCAAGGGGGGTCTCTGTCCATACCAGCAGGAAGCGATATCGGGCCAAAAAGCTTTTCAACTCCATTTTGCCAACTTTCCAGCCGCAGCCTGAACGCATATACCTTTGGCAGCACTTCGCGGGCTGGGAGGTTGAATTCGAGCATGATGTACTGGAGCCGGAGTGTATCCACCTGATGGATTTTCAGACCTCTCAGGCGAATGGGCCATGCTTTTTTTACCTCCTGCCATTTACCCATCAGAAAGGTCTCGTGGAATGTACAGTCTTTTCGGAGAAGGTCTGGGATAAAACAGCTTACGAAGGGGCCATTCATCAGTATATCAACACGCATTTTCCTGATCAGGCATTTCAGATCAGGCGTCGGGAGTTTGGGAGAATTCCCATGACCAATCATCGTTTTGGCACAGAAGGTCATCCGCATATCATCCCGATTGGGACGGCTGCCGGACTGACCAAACCTACGACAGGTTACACCTTTTCTCGTATCCAGACCGATAGCCAACAAATCGTTGCGGCAGTTTCAAATGGAACGCCTCTTACTGCGCACCGGACGCAAGGCTCCCGCTATACCTTTTACGACGACTTACTGCTGTATTTGATTCACCATCAACCAGATCAGATTTCCCGCATTTTTTCCAGTTTATTTCAACGCAATCCCATCCGCAATATTCTGCGGTTTTTAGATGAAGATGGCAGTCTGCTTCAGGACCTGTCTCTGATTCTCCGCCTACCCTGGCGCCCCTTTTTGGAAGCAATTTGGGCCTATTACCTCAGACCTTATCGGCAAACATTCCCAGACTTTCTCACTTCATCTGTCTCTCATCATGAACCCCATACGCTTTCCCATTGACCGATGGCTCATTGTGAGTGCCCTCCTGTTCAGTCTATTATTCTTCTGGATAGATGGCTTAGCAGAGGCCGTGGCGCTCCCTGTATTTGTTTTGGTGATGCTCAGTATCGGCATTCCTCATGGCGCGAATGATCATATCGCACATCAACTAAAAGGAGGACAAAATAGTCCGTATACCTCTTTGGGCCATTTTATTGGCATGTATGTAGCAAAAGTACTGGTCTATGGAGGTCTATGGCTTTTGTCCCCTCTTTTGGGGCTGATCATCTTTCTGGGGATTTCGGCCTGGCATTTTGGCGAGATACAATTTTCTGATCTTGGGCTAAAAAATCAGCCATGGCTACGCATGGGTCTATATTTGAGCTGGGGTGCCTGGTGCCTGGTGGGAATCATTGGTTTCCATCCAGCAGAAAGTCAATCGATCCTGGCAGGATTACAGATTGAGATAAACCTGCTCCAGTGGTTTTCCCTGCCAATCTTTGTCATGCTGAGTTTCGGTGTATTCCTCTGTCTCGGAATGGTATACCACCGAACAAAAATGAACCGGCAAAGGCTTCGTTGGGAAGGCATGAATTTACTGGCGCTCCTCCTTTTGTTTCAACTGCCTGAACTCTTGTTGGTTTTTGCCATCTACTTTGGCCTTTGGCACTCATTTCCGTCAATTCGGGCACAGTTGATCCGTTTCCATCAATTGGGGGGCAACATGCCCCTACAAACATACATCATCAGGAGTCTGCCGTTCAGCTTACTAAGCTTTATTGGCATTGGATTGCTTTTTCTCCTTCAAAGCATCTTTTTCCCTTCCTTGTCACTGATTATGCTGTTCTTCATTGTGGTTTCCACCATCACTTTACCACATGTCTGGGAGA
>JBCBZF010000520.1:0-5118 GCA_039815525.1 Bacteroidota bacterium
AGAAAAGAAACAAGCGGGTACCAGTGAAGCCTCTCAGGTCGTAACTGCGGTGGACAGAGCATGTGAGGCCACGATTTTGTCCCATCTGCTGCCTACCTGTGAGACGTTTGACCTGGCGATGCTCTCGGAAGAAACCGAAGACGATGGCAGTCGCTTTGTGAAAGACTTTTTTTGGTGCATCGATCCCATGGATGGAACCCTGGCATTCATCAAAAACTATCCGGGCTTTTCAGTGTCGATTGCGCTGGTCGCCCGGGATGGCATTCCCTGGATTGGGGTCGTGTATGATCCGAGTACCGATACCTTGTATCATGCGATCAAAGGCCATGGCGCCTGGAAAAACGGCCGCCCCTGGCAGGTCCAGCAGAAAAATGACCATGTGACTTATGTGACCGATCGTAAGCTGCAAGACACGCCACGTGCAGCTGAGATCGAGCAGATCTTGCAAGAACAGGCTGGAAGACTGAGTCTGCATGAAATCAAAGAAATGGATGGCGCCGGGGCGGTCCTGAATGCCATTCGGGTCGCGGAAAATGGGCCGGCCTGTATGCTCAAGTTCCCCAAAAAAGAAAAGGGTGGGGGAAGTCTGTGGGATTTTGCCGCCACGGCTTGTCTGTACCAGGAATTGGGGCTGTCAGCGACGAATTATGCAGGCGGACCATTGGACCTGAACCGAAAGGAGAGCACCTTCATGAATCATGAGGGCGTTTTGTATGTGAATGCGTAAAGGCTCCTCCGCTTTCATCCTGGTTCTGAAATCCAAAAGCACGTCAACCTGGACAATATGCAAGCGTAGGTATATCAATATGAAAACACAAGATGATCGGCGTAGAAACTGACAGATTGATTGTCCGACAGTGGCAAAAAGAAGATTACCCCATTCTTGCCGCATTTTTTTCTGTTGAAGAAAATGCACGCTATGTCGGTGGGATACAAAAACCGGAAGCCGCCTGGCGGCTGATGGCAACCTATATCGGACATTATTCCCTGCATGGATTTTCCTACCTGCCATTTATTGAAAAAGATACTGGTAAACTGATTGGGACGGTAGGACTGTGGCACTCTGCCCCCTGGCCGGAACCTGAATTGGGATATTGGTTGTTGCCAGAAGCCCAGGGAAAAGGCTTTGGTGTGGAAGCGGGCCTGGCCGTGAAGGAATATGCGCTGACGAACTTGTCACTACATACGTTGGTGAGCTATATTGATCCCGCCAATAAGCCTTCACAAAAGCTGGCTCTGCGGCTGGGGGCGACCCTGGATACCAGCATCGAACTGCTTGACTTTGGCTTGCATGAGGTGTATCGGTACAAATAAATCCTTCTTTCCATCAATCCATTGATCATGCATGCACATCCTGACTTACAGAAGTTTTTAGCGCCTTATTCCCCCGAAATACAAGCGCTGACCATGGATCTGCGAAATTTCCTGACCGCTCTCATCCCGGAAGCTAATGAATTGATTTGGGACAATTACAATGCGGTGGCCATGGCATACTCAAAATCAGAAAAGCTCTCAGATGCCTTTTGTCATATTGCTGTTTACGCTAAGCATGTGAATTTCGGTTTCAACCGAGGGGCAGAACTGTCCAAACAGACGGTCAAGCTCGCCGGTAAAGGTAAATTGATTCGGCATGTACAGGTACGAAAGATGGAGACTTTTCCCCAGGATGCAATCAAAGAAATGATTTGGGAAGCCCTGGGAATCGCAGAGAGTCTGAACCCTGCGCTGATGGACAAAAAAGATCCTGGAAAAAGCATGGTGATGTCAGTTTCGGAAAAGAAGATTCGCCCTAGCTAGAAAATCGAATGCTGAAGAGGATGTACCTTGTGAAACAAAAGGCTTTGCAGGCTTTATCCTAACCCCAATCACACAACCGACACAATGAAAAAACTATTTCTTGATGATATCAGGACCGTTGAGATGGTCTATGACGCATCCATGACACCAGAGTTCGATATTGTCCGAAGCTACGATGAATTTGTGGACTACATTCAAAAAAATGGCCTGCCGGATTTCATCAGTTTCGACAACGATCTTGGCCTCGATCAGAATGGAGAAATTGCGCCAGATGGTTACGTCGCCACCAAATGGCTGGTATATGAGTCCCAACTTGATTTAACCCATCTGACATACCACGTCCACTCTGCTAATCCGGTTGCCGCAAAGCAAATTGACGGACTCTTAACGAATTACATCAATCATTTGAAAGGGAAGTGAGCTGAGGCGCGACGTCTTGTCAATGGGCCTGGTCCATATCTCATGCATGAAAAGGAGATCCAATCCTTCAAACTACTACATATCACCAGTTTCCTACTACGATTGGATTTAGTTGATAGCAGGTCCTTTACATCATACTGATGGAACGGACCGGAGGCATTATATAGGAAATAGAATCCTCTTCGGCACCAATCCATCTTGTATGAACGCGATTACGCAAAACCTACTTCTCCTGTCTTTTCTTACTTTACTTATTTCCGGCTGTGTGGTTGAAGCTGCTGGGAATGATGAAACAAAGCCCAATATCATCGTCATCCTCACCGATGATCAGGGCTGGGCAGACGTTGGCTTTAATGGCGCGACTGACATTCCCACCCCCAATTTGGATCGGATTGCTCGCCAGGGTGTCATTTTTAGCAATGGCTATGTTTCGCATCCTTATTGCAGCCCTTCACGGGCTGGTTTGCTGACCGGACGCTATCAGGCGCGCTTTGGGCATGATTGTAACCTGCCCTATAAAGGTGAAAATGATGCTTCCATCGGTACCCCTTCATCGGAAATACTGATCTCAGAAGCTCTGAAAGAACAAGGCTACCGAACCGCAGCCATTGGGAAATGGCACATTGGGGATCATCCTGATGTGCAGCCACTTTCGCAGGGCTTTGATGAGTGGTTTGGCTTCCCCGGCGGGAACATGAACTTCTGGGGCTTTCCGCAATCGCCCACCAAAACGATTTACCGAAATCACGCAAAAGTCCCGCAGGCGGAACTGAGTTATCTGACCGATGACTTCACGGAAGACGCGATTCAGTTTATCAGCCGGAAAAATGAAGCCCCTTTCTTTGTATACCTGGCCTATAATGCGCCTCATGCACCGGACCATGCTACGCAAAAATACCTCGACAAAACGAGGCACATCGAATATGGCGGACGAAGTGTTTATGCAGCCATGGTCAACGCCGTAGATGCCGGCGTAGGGCGGATTGATTCGGCTTTGATTGCCAATGGAATGAAGGAAAATACAATCTTGGTCTTTTTAAGTGATAATGGTGGCAGAAAAGAACATGCAGACAATCGTCCCTATCGGGGGCACAAAGGGATGTTGTTCGAAGGTGGGATTCGGGTGCCCTTTTTGATGAGTTGGCCTGCTGGAATGCCACAAGATCAGGTATATGAACACCCCGTTATTTCGCTTGACCTTTTTCCGACTTTCCTCGAAGCGGCTGGGATTGCTCCTGAAACTGAAAAGCAATTAGACGGAAAAAGCCTCTTGCCATTTCTCTCTGGTAAAAATAAAAAGAAGCCGCATGATATTTTGTTTTGGCGCTCAGTTGGTGGCTTTGAGTTTGCCGTGCGGCAAGGTGAATTTAAGTTGTACAAGAGTGCCTATAAAGACAAGACGCTTTTATTCAATCTGAAAGATGACAGCTATGAACGAAAGGATCTCTCCGATCAGTTTCCGGACTTGGTAGCAGAATTGGAAGCGAAATATGCGGCCTGGGATGCCAAAAATATCGCACCCCGTTGGGTAGATCCGCATCCTGAAAATGTGTTACTGGAAGAAGAAGCTTTACAAGCTATCCGAAACAAAGCCTTGCCGCCGGGCAAGCGGTAGAATGGAAAAATGACTTCAACCATAATATTGAAAATTCGGATCGTCCTCGTAAGCGGTTCCAATGGCACAGAGGTGGTCGAGCGTTTCTGCAAAAAGATCAAATAAGTCTTGTAGCTGCTGTAGATCCTTTAAAATGCCCCCAACCTGGTAATATAGCTCGTTTACATCTTCGGGAAAGCGAGGCTTCTGAAACAAGGGCGCTTCTTGCCGCAATTGAAGCAAAATCTTGGGCTGGAAATCAATCAGCTGCCTGATCTTCGGATTGGCAAACATCATCTTGAGCTTGCGTTCATCACTTCCCTGGATGACAAAGTCCCGGTCAAAATCCGGATGCCCCACCACAATGTCCTGCATCCCAAATACCTTCCCGATCCGATGGCCAAAGTGCTCCCGGGAGATTTTAAACGTAAAATCATCCCGATTGATATAAGGCGCTCTGATGCGCGTAAAAGTCATTTTATCCACCGTGAAGGTATCCAAGGTGACCATCCAATCGCCATACCAGGCTTCTACCCGGTCCGGTTTGAGCATTTTCCCTCGAAAGAACTCTCCATCAAGTTGTGCTGCCAATTGTCGCCAAATCTCACGTTTGTGTTTGCCAAATAAATCAAGCTTTGCCATGCAGAGTGGTTGGGAATATTTTGATAGATTGGAGGAGATGAACAGAGAGTAAAATACGCAAGGCCGACCACTCTTTCAATTGATGGTCAGTTGCTGCGAAATTCTCTGGACAAAAGGAATGATCAATAACTGAAACCTCATTCAACAATCATGAAAAAACTATTGATTTTGACGCTCTCTCTTCTCTCCATGCAGTTGATGTTTGCGCAGGAAAGCGAACAGGAAATACTGGATGAATTTTTCAAATTGTACAACAGTAATACCTCCGAGGCAATTGATTATATCTACAGTTCCAATAAATGGATTGACAATGAGGGCGAGGCAGTGCAAAATATCAAAACGAAGCTGAACGAACTTCAACCTTTACTTGGTACATATTATGGCGGAGAGTTTGTGCACAAAGGACAACTTGGAGAAAGCTTTGTTACCTACATTTATCTGGCAAAATACGAGCGGCAGCCCTTACGATTTACATTTGAGTTTTATAAAGCAGATGACACATGGATAACCTATTCATTTAAGTTTGATGACAGCTTTGATGATGACCTTGAGGAGCTAATGATGGATGACTATATGCGACGTAGAAATTAAGTAGACGCTCCCGGAAATGCTGAAACAAATACTGCCAATCGTACTTACGAGCATTCTGTTTCGCCAAACCACCC
>JBCBZF010000251.1:0-7443 GCA_039815525.1 Bacteroidota bacterium
ACCGGTTAGGGTTCCTAAAAATGCCACGAGGGCGTTTTTCTGCGCATCGGTCAGTTGCAGATCCTGTCCGGGCGGATTGGGACCAGGCCCACCACGCAGACGCAGGTCCAGATTGTTATTTTGCCCCGGTACGATCAGATTGTAATGCTCAATCACCTGAATCAGGCTGTCGAAGCTCCCATCGTGCATCAATGGCCCATTGAGCAGGCCGTCTGGATTCACCAGATCACGCAAGGATGGCGAACGGGTGTTGGTCAGATCAGTGCTAAGCGAATCATCTACGACGCCAATGACACCATTGTTGAGAGAATTAGGGTCAATGTCAAACTCAGGTGGCCGGTGACATCCAGCACATCCTGCGCCACCTTGTCCTGCCGGCTGGATGAATAGCTGTTTCCCAGTGTTTTCTTCCTGGGAAAAATTGGGGAAAGGCATGGCATTATTCGGAACCTGCGCTCTTCCCACATCAAATTTGCTGTCAAACGATTGGATGCTCCGAACAAATTGCGCCAAAGCCTGCTGGATGCGTGCTTCGCTGATTTGATCGTCGCCAAAGGCGAGCGTGAAGAGATCGTCGTAATACTCGATGCTTTCCAGTCGGTTGATCAACGAATCAAATGCCGGATCACCATCGGCGCCACTAAAACCCATTTCGACGTGATCCTGAATGGGCTGGGTTACCTGATCTTCCAGACTGGTGGCTCTTTCATCCCAGAAGAAGCGTACTTCATCTGCAAAGCGGCTGTTGACAAGGCGCATGGAGTGGCGACCAGTCAGGCCACCAGACAAGCCGACACTTCTGACCATCGGATCGCTGAAAGCAAACGCCTGCTGATGACAGGAGGAGCATGAAACGCTCTGGTTGAGGGACAGGTTTTTGTCATAAAACAGTACCCTGCCCAAGGTCGCACCAGCATCAGAAATGTCGTTTCCAATGGGGGTATTGTCTTTGGTGATGTAGGTCGGGACCGCCTGATTGGCGTAGTTGAGAAGGTTGTTGAGGTCAATTGTGCCGGCAGACAGCATGATGGCCCCAAGAAGCAGGAAAAAGGGAATGGGAAGTTTTTGCATAGGAGAGAGTGATGTATCAATCTTAAAGATGACACTTACTTTAAAAACTTGCGCCCCGGATGATTTTTTTTTCTTACCTGTGTGAGGAAAATGCTGGGAATGAATTATTCCGCTTTCAAGGCCCTGGCTGGATCACGTCTGCGGTTACGTAAAATCTGTAACCCAATCGTCCCGATCAACAACGCCAACACCATCACAATCGTCAACCCATACGCAATCGGGGAAATCTCGGTGTGATAGGCAAAATCATTTAACCAGCTTTGCACTTGTATCACACTGACGGGAATCGCCACCAGACTCCCTAATAACAACACCAGCGCATATTCCTTTCCAATCAATCGCACCAAATCAGTCGCATTCGCGCCCAGCACTTTGCGGATGGCCAGTTCCTTTTCACGGGTTTGCAGTGAATAGGCAACCAGCGCAAACAAACCAAGAAAGGCAATGAAGATGCTTAAGGCACTCAGGATCATCAGCAGTTGGAGTTGGTGCCGTTCTTGCTGGTACAGACGGTCAAATAGTTCGTCCAGAAAATGATACTGCATCGGAAAGGTGGGAAACATCTCGGACCAGACGCTTTCAATCCGATCCATCGCAGCTACAACATCTCCCGCTTCCAGTTTGACCAGCAGAGTGCCCAGCCAGATGGGTTCGGCAAAATAAACCGTTGGATCAATCAGATTGCGGAGGCTTTCCTGGTGGTGGTCTTTGACGATACCGGTGATGGGACCAAACGCAGTTTGATAGCCACCGATGGACCAGTTAATTTGTTGCCCAAGTGCTTCTTCCGGGCTGTTAAACCCCAACTGTTTCATGGCCGTTTCATTGATGAGATAGCTACGGGGCCGTTCCGAAAGGTATTGCTGGGGGGTAAAATCTTCGGTATAGGGAGGTGGCAGGGCAAATGATTTTTCCCCACTCCGATCAACCCCTGCGACCAATTCGATCCCCATCAACTCAATAAAATCCGGCCCGATAACCTGTCCATCCATCATAGGTGCTTGTCGAGGGTCCTGGTTTTTGCCCTGTACCAAAACCGGCCCGGTATCCCGAATGGCTTCTGAAGGCGTCTGCATACAGCCAGATACCCCAGCGACTCCCGCCATATTACTGACCCTCTGTCGAAATTCTGTGAAACCTGCTTTGATCTCCTGGGGCCCGGCGGAGAATGCCACCACCCGAGACTGGTCAAGACCCAGATTACGGTTTTGGATGTAGCGTAGCTGGTCCCAGGCGACCAGGGTGCTGCCGATCAGGAGGATCGAAATCCCAAACTGCAGGCCCACCATTAACTGCCGGGGCGAAAGGCCAGGCCGTCGATTGCGTAAACTGAAGCTTTTCCGCTGCCTGATCACTGCCAGCAATTTAAACGAGCTGAGCAAAAAAGCAGGATATAAACCGGCCAGCACGCCGCACAGCAAAGCAATCAGCAACAACCAGGGCAAAACGTCCAGGAGAGAAACAGCAAAATGTGTATCCACCAAACTCTCAAAAAATGGCAACGCCAGCTGTATCATCAGGATGCCCAGAACAACGGCGACGACATTATAGGCGATGGATTCCAGGAGAGAGGAAAAAACAATATGGCGGCTACCTGCTCCCAACATTTTGCGCATGCCCACCTCTTTCCCTCTACCAGCCGCCAGGGCATTGCTCAAATTGATATAATTGAACATCGCAATCAGAAGGATAAAAATCCCGATTGCCAGGAAGAGCCGTGGATACATGGCATTACCCGCTGGCTGGATCTCACGGGCAAGCTGCGAATGCAGGTGAATGTCCGGCAGCTTTTGCATCACAAACTCCAGTTTACCGAGCTCATTGGCATCTTCTCGTTCCTTGACAAAAGCCGCCACTTTGGGGGCAATTGATTCCTTTGTGGCTCCTTTGACTAACTGGCAATACACATAAGCCCATCCTCTTCTTGCTTCGTGGCTTTCAAAGGAAAATAACATCTCAATCGGCATGTGGGTATTGGTGGGCAAATCCGACATGAGGCCGGTAACCTGGTAAGACACCTCTTCGGGAAAAAACTCCCCAAAAACCATCATTTCCTTGCCAAGCACATCTTCCGTCCCGAAGTATTTGCGCGCCGCGGATTGGGTCAATACCACTGAATGCGGAGCAGTCAGCGCTTTTTGTGGGTCGCCCGCCAAAAGCGGAAAATCAAAGACCTCAAACACCGCTGAATCGGTGGTGAAATAGTCTTTTGCCTGAAATTTATTCTCCCCTACCCTAACGAATCGCTTCTCCTGATTTTGAAAACGGATCAGTTGCTCAATCTCCGGAATCTCATCCGGAAGCTGGTTGACAAAATCCACCGGGACCCTGGCCCAGTGTACCGCAAAGTCCTGATTGGACTGAAAAGCATGTGTCACTCTGACAATCCGATCCGCCTTTTGATGAAAACGGTCATAGCTGTTTTCATGCCAGACATACATCAGGACCAGGCCAAAGGCCGCAAAGCCAATTGCCAGCCCAAGGACATTGAGGCTCGCGTAGAGACGGTTTTTCCAAAAATTACGGTAGACGACTTTCAGGTAGTGAGTAAGCATGCAAACGTTTTTTTCTCCTACACCTTCGCCATCCGAAAGTTCACATCAGGCTTTCTTTTCAAAATCACGCATGAAATTCACCAAAGCCTGTACCCCTTCCAGCGGCATGGGATTGTAGAGACTGGCCCGCATCCCTCCTACCAATCGGTGGCCTTTCAAAGTTTTGAGGCCCACTGCTTCTGCCGCCTGTAAAAAGTTTTGATCCATTTCAGTCGAATCAGTCCTGAAGCAGACGTTCATCATCGAGCGATCAGCGGGATTAACGGTGCCGGAAAACAGACTGGACTGGTCCAGAAAGTCATACAGGGCGGCGGCTTTGGCCTGATTGCGTCGCGCCATTTCCGCTACTCCGCCCACTGATTTGATCCAATCAAACACCAGACCGGCCATGTAAATCGCAAACGAAGGTGGGGTATTATAGGCTGATTTTTTCTTGGCGTGGGTTGCATAATCCAGCATCAGGGGCGTTTGTGCCAATGGTGTACCAACCAAATCCTTGCGGACAATCACAATGGTTAGACCAGCCGGACCAATGTTTTTTTGTGCACCAGCATAGATGAGACCAAAATCCTCCACCCGATATGCCTGAGACAGGATGTTGGAGGACATATCTGCTACCAAGGGGACATCAGCGGTATTGGGCAGTTCCCACATGGTGGTCCCATAAATGGTGTTATTGGTGGTGATGTGGACATAATCCGCTTCGGGATCAAACATCTCCCGTTTGGTTTGGGGGATGTAGGTGAAGTTATCTGCCTTGGAAGAAGCCACCACATTGGATTGTCCGAATCGGGACGCCTCAGCAATGGCTTTCACGGACCATACGCCGGTGTCAATATAGTCTGCCTTCCGATTGCGGAAAAGGTTGAGTGGCACCATGGAAAACTGCGTGGTGGCACCGCCTTGCAGAAAGAGGACGAAGTAGTCATCCGGGATCTGCATCAGTTCCCGCAGACTAGCCTCGGCACGCTCCATGATGTCCACAAAGATGGCCGAACGATGACTCATCTCCATCACCGACATGCCACTGCCCTGATAATCGAGCAGTTCTGCCTGCGCTTTCTTCAATACTTCCTGGGGGAGGACGGCCGGACCGGCGGAGAAATTGTATACCATCTTGCTGACCATTGAGTCGAACGAGCGGCCAAGATAGGGATTTTTGGAAGAGAAGGATGCGAGGTCAAAAAGTATTCTTTTTCAAAAACCTTGATAGACTTTCGTGGCGACGGATTTCAGCCATTTCTTTTGCAAGCTGAGGTGTGGTTCGGGTACAAATATTGGTGGCTAAATACGGAACAGCTTTTTTCTTAGCAGAGGCTCGTTTTTGAAAAGAAAAATTCTTCTGTACATCCGCATATACGACATATTCTTGCCCTTTTGTAAAACGAATCCCACAATCGCCACCTCCCAAGCCGGTGATCAGCATTTGCTTGAAGGCACGCTTGAGTTTCCGTTTCCTACCTTTCAATACTTGCGTGATCTCAAAGGTGTATCTCATCTTTTCCAATTGATACACTTCGTCTGACACATGCGGCCGGGTGGAAACCGTCATCCTCTCCGCCTTTACTACTTTTCCAATAAAAATATAGTCCCGGTTGTTAAATGCCTCTTTCACAGCATTTTTCCCGATACAACTACAGCCAAATGTCTCGCCTCCCCAGACGAATAAACCCACAAACAGCACAGCAGAGAAAACATTTTTCGAAAAAGACATAATCAGTGGTTGAATGGTGAAAGAAAATCGCTTCACATACATGACCAAATAGGAGCTGATTTTCCATAGGAAATATCGGAAATCAATATGTCGTCTACGCGAACAAAAGCAGGAGCTACTTCCCCCGGGACAGAGAATGTCCTGAGGAATACGGTAAAACCTTTTTCACAACCAATATTTGTCAGCGTACCACATCTGAGGTGGCAGCAGAAGTCAGCACCATTCGTCAATACAAAAGACTTCCCTAAGGATTTGTTCCTTCATGCCAAAGACGCCTCTCTAAGAATCATTAGGATGTCCTTTCGTCTCATACAATACAATAGAAAATTTAGCTCGCCCCTCCCCCTCCCCTCGCTCCTCAAAAAATATTACCTTTGCCCATCCAAAAATGTCAAGCTGCTGAACGCAATCCAATATGTCCGACAAGAAGATCATTTTTTCCATGCAGGGAGTGAGCAAAATTTATCCTCCCAGCAAACAAGTCCTCAAAGACATCTGGCTCTCCTTTTACTATGGGGCCAAAATCGGTGTACTTGGTCTGAATGGTGCCGGTAAATCCAGTCTGCTGAAAATCATTGCTGGTCTGGATACCGATTATCAGGGCACCATTACCTTTGATAAGGAATACAAAATTGGCTATCTCCCGCAGGAACCGGAACTGGACGAAAGCAAAACAGTGAAGGAAATTGTGAAGGAAGGCGTCCAGCACATCGTCGATGTGGTAGAAGCCTATGAAGCCATCAATGAAAAACTTGGCCAGGAGATGGAGGAAGATGAGATGATGAAGGCCATTGAGGAGCAGGGTGAGTTGATGGAAAAAATGGATCACTTCAATGCCTGGGAACTGGACCATACCCTGGAAATGGCGATGGAAGCCTTGCGTTGTCCTCCCGATGATGCCAATGTCTCAGTCTTGTCCGGTGGTGAACGTCGCCGGGTGGCATTGTGCCGTCTCCTCTTGAGCAAGCCTGACATCCTGCTGCTGGATGAGCCAACCAACCACCTCGATGCGGAGAGTGTGCACTGGCTGGAACAATTCCTGAAAAGCTTTCCCGGTACCGTCATCGCCGTTACCCACGACCGTTACTTCCTCGACAATGTAGCCGGCTGGATCCTGGAACTGGATCGCGGCGAAGGCATTCCCTGGGAAGGCAATTATAGTTCCTGGCTGGAACAAAAAGCCAATCGCCTCGCCAAAGAGGAAAAAGCAGAGTCCAAACGGCAGAAAATCCTCAAACGTGAACTGGAATGGTCTCGTCTGGCCCCCAAAGCCCGGCAAGCCAAAGGCAAAGCCCGTCTGAATGCCTATGAACAGTTATCAAGTGCGGAGGTCAAGGAAAAAGAAGCCAAACTGGAACTCTTCATCCCACCTGGCCCCCGTTTGGGCGACAAAGTGTTGGAGATTCAGAATCTGCGTAAAGGATTTGGCGACCGCCTGCTGATAGATGATTTGAGTTTTGAAGTACCCAAAAACGCCATCGTGGGCATCATTGGTCCCAATGGTGTGGGAAAATCAACCCTCTTCCGCATGATCATGGGAGAAGAGGCGCCGGATGGTGGCACCATCACCAAAGGCAGCACGGTCGAATTGGCATATGTCGATCAGAGCCACAAAGACCTGGTCGCAGGTAAAACCATTTATGAAGTCATCAGCCAGGGCGTCGAATTCATTCGCATTGGCAATACCGATATCAATGCCCGCGCCTACCTGAGCCGCTTCAACTTCAATGGTTCTGATCAGCAGAAAAATGTGGAAGTTCTCTCCGGTGGAGAGAGAAACCGCCTGCATCTTGCCATGACGCTCAAAGAAGGCGCCAATGTCATCCTGCTGGATGAGCCCACCAATGACATCGATGTCAATACCCTGCGGGCTTTGGAGGAAGCGCTGGAAAATTTCGCGGGCTGTATCCTGCTGATTTCCCACGACCGTTGGTTCATCGATCGCCTCGCCACGCACATCCTTTCGTATGAGGATGATGGAGAAGTGATTTTCTTTGAGGGGAACTTCAGCGATTTCGAGGCAGCGAAGAAGAAACGTTTGGGTGATCAGCCACCACGTCGCCCTCGCTTTAAAAGCTTGCTGTTCCATCTGCATCAAGCAGA
>JBCBZF010000068.1:0-12064 GCA_039815525.1 Bacteroidota bacterium
CGAATTCTGAGCAAATACCCCCGAAATCAGGATATTTCTTGACGAATCCTCGTTTTTAGCGATATTGCTCCTGATCCCTATTTGTTTTGTACACAGCCAATTACGCCCAAAATAAACATTTATCAACCACATGAAACGCCATCTCTATCTGTTTGCCACCCTCCTTGTATTTGCTGCCTGTTCCAAAGGACCCACCAATGGAGAAGTGGAATTGGTGAATCGAAACTTTTCTGAAGAGGCACCCATCCAGGGAAATCTGGTTTTTACCTTTAATCAACCCATGGTCTCAGATACGCTACTGGGAAAGTGGGAGGAAGAAAAATATCTGACCTTTTCTCCTGATATCCCTGGGCGGTATAGTTGGCGGGCAGTAGATGAATTGGTCTTTTCACCATTTGAATTACTCAATCCGGCCACTGATTATCAGCTTTCGCTGACCAATACACTAACGAAACACAACAAAAGCCTTAAACTGGTTGGGGAGAAATCCTTTAGCTTCCATACCCCTGACCTACAATTGCAAAGCACCAATGTATACTGGGCTCCCTTGCCGCAAGGACGTGATGCCTATGCAGTCCATCTTGATTTGAGCTTTAACTATCCCGTTGAGGCATCTGAAGTAGCCAAGCAGGTGGAAGTGATTGCAGATGGAAAAAAGCAAAAAGTAGAACCAAGTAAATCCGAAAGCGGGACCATGGTCCGGCTGATGCTGCCTGACTTGCCCAAAGCGGATAAAGCCATTGAACTGGCAGTTAACTTGAAAGAAGGGCTAACGGTCATGGGCGGCAATCGTCCTTCTAAGTCGCAAGAGGAAAGCATGAGTCTTGCTTCGCCTTTTGTTCTGACCATTGGCGATGTGCTGGCTCAGCATGATGGTGCACAAGGCACCCTGACCGTTGCTACCTCTCAGGAAGTAAAGGCACAGGACATCAAGCGCTTCATCAGTTTCTCTCCACCGGTCAAATTTGAGGTAGAGTCCAATTCACAAAACCTGGTGATCCGAAGCAGTGATTTCAATGTGCGGCAGAAATACGCCATCAACATCAAGAAGAATTTACGTGGTGTGCTGGGGGGAAGCCTCAAAAAGACTTTTGCCCAGGATGTCTCTTTCGGTGAATTACGTCCCAGTCTGAAGTTTACAGATCGCAAAAGCGTCTACCTGACTTCAGCCGGTAATCGCAATCTGGAGGTAGAAATTGTCAATGTGTCCAAGGTTGATGTAAAGCTCATCAAGATCTATGAAAACAACATTCTGAATTTCCTAGATGGCGGAGGTGGTTATTATTATGATGATTACTACGAAGACGACTATTATTACGACGAATACAGCTATAACGGCGGAAATTACAATTACTACCGCGCTGACCAATTAGGGGATGCGATTCATGAGGAAGAAATCAATACGGCTAACCTTCCCTTAAGAGGCAATAAACGCGTACTGAAGCTTGATTTTGAAGATCGATTGAAAGATTATCCCGGCATGTATGTGATGCGGATTTCTGCCACTAAGCCGCATTATATGAATGCTGCCAAAGTGGTGTGTATCTCTGACATCGGCCTGATCACCAAAGTAGGGAAAAAGCAGCTCACGATTTTTGCCAATTCCATCAAAACGGCGCAGCCACTCAGTGGGGTAAAGCTCAAGCTGATTGGCAAAAATAATCAGGAAGTCAGTCAGCTGACCACCGATGGCAATGGGGTAGCGACCTTTACCATGCCGGCAGATTTCAAAGACGGATTCAATGTTAGCATGATCACGGCCACCAACGGCAATGATTTTACCTATTTGCCATTCAGCCAGACCAGAGTCGGAACTTCACGTTTTGAAATTGGTGGCTCAAGAGCCAATTCCGCGGAAATGGAAGCCTTCCTGTATGGAGAGCGCGACATTTATCGTCCGGGGGAAACCCTGCACATGGCTGGCATCGTCCGGAACCGTGAATGGGGCGTACCTGCCAATATTCCAGTGGTCTATAAACTGATTGCGCCGAATGGCCAGGCGGTCAGCACCATCCGCAAGCAATTAGATCGCAATGGTGCCTATACAGCTGACATCAGTCTGCCGGTCTCAGCCATGACCGGACGTTATACCGGGCAACTCTGGACCACCAATGATGTCTTGCTGAACTCTCAGAATATTTCCATTGAAGAGTTTGTGCCGGATCGCATCAAGGTAAAAGTGGATGTGGATCGGAAAGAAGCAAAAGCAGGTCAAAATATTGCCGTCAGTGCACAGGCGCAGAACTTCTTTGGGCCACCTGCCGCAAATCGGAACTACGAGGTAGAAATGACCTTGCGCAGACAAGGCTTTTACGCAAAAAAATATGCTGGTTACAACTTCCATATCCACGGCTTGAACAACAACTTCAGCAAAGTCATGCGGACTGGAAAGACGGATGCTGAAGGCAAGCTCAACGAGAGCTTCGAAATTTCATCTCAGTATGCCAATACTGGAAAAATGGCAGCTGATTTCTTTGTGACTGTATTTGATGAAACGGGTCGTCCGGTCAATCGTCGTATTGGCAGTACCATCTATACTCAGGATGTATTCTTCGGCCTGCGCCAGGAACAGTATTACGTCCGCACTGGCAACAAAGCCCGGATCAATGTCATCGCGGTTGACAAAGAAGGCAAGGCCCTCAACGGGCAGAAAGCCCGGATTCGATTCATCAAACATGAATACAAAACCGTGCTGGCACGTTCCGGCAGCTATTTTCGCTACCGCTCCGAAAAACAGGAGATTGTCCTGGAGGACAAAGTGGTTACGCTGAATGGCGAAAACTATGCCTTTGAATACACCCCAGAACTGACGGGCCGTTACGAATTGCGGGTCTCTTCGGAACGCAGCAATCAGTACGTCCGGAATTCATTCTGGTCGTATGGATATGGCAGTTCTTCCTACAGCTCTTTCCAGGTCAACAATGAAGGGAAAATCGACATTGAATTGGACAAAGAAAGCTACAAAGTAGGGGAAAAAGCCAATGTGCTGCTCAAAACGCCTTTTGCGGGGAAGGTATTGGTTACCCTGGAAAGCGATCAGGTACAAAAGCATTTTTATGTCGATACCGATAAACGCTCTGCTTCCTTTAGCCTGGACCTGACATCAGAAGAAGTCCCCAATATTTATGTGTCTGCTACTTTAATCAAACCACATGATGTTTCGGACATTCCGCTAACAGTTGCACATGGCTTTGCGCCGATTATGGTGGAAAATCCGTCAACCGTTCTACCGGTCAGCATCACAGCACCGGAGGAATCCCGTTCACGGAAAAAACAGACCATTTCCATCAAGACTTCTCCATCAACCCCGGTAAGTATTGCGGTGGTAGATGAAGGGATCTTACAATTGACGGGTTACAAAACGCCTGATCCTCACAAATTTTTCTACCGGAAACGTGCCCTGGAAGTAGAAAGCTATAATGTCTATCCCTATCTCTTTCCGGAGATTGCGATGGGTTCTGGGCGTCCGGGTGGTGGTGATGGTGCTGACATGGCCAAAAGAGTGAACCCTCTGGTAAACAATCGGGTCAAACTTGCCTCTTTCTGGAGTGGCATGCTGATGTCTGACGGGAGTGGGAATGTGACCTTTGACATCGATGTGCCGCAGTTCTCTGGCTCCTTAAGGGTCATGGCTGTGGCCTACAAAAACGACGGCTTCGCTTCCAGCGAGACCAATATCCGGGTCGCAGATCCGGTGGTCATCAGTGCCGGTTTGCCGCGTGTCTTCAGTCCGGGCGACACGGTGACGGTTCCGGTAACCATCAGCAACACCACCCAAAGCAATACCTCAGTCAGTGCTGATGTCAGTGTGGAAGGCCCGATCCGCATTTTGGGCAGCCAGAGTCAGAAAGCGTCCATCAATGCCAATTCAGAAAAACAGATGACCTACACCGTGGCGGTTGACCGGATGATCGGACAGGCCAAAGTCGCGGTGAAAGTCGATGCCAATGGTGAAAGCTTCCTGAATGAAACGGAAATCACGGTGCGACCTGCATCTCCTTTGCAACAACGGACCGGTGCCGGACAGGTTGCAGGCGGGAAAAGTGCCACGGTGAACATGGAAATGGATGATTTCTTTGCGCCCAGCGTGGATGCGAAATTGGTGGTCAGCCGCTCTCCTTTGGCGCAATACACCAAGGATTTGTCCTATCTGATCCGTTATCCCTATGGTTGTGTAGAACAAACCACCTCAGCTGCCTTTCCGCAGCTATACTACAATGATCTGGCTCGGGCAATCCATAAACAGAATGGAGACAATCCCAATCCAAATCATCACATCAAGAAAGCCATCCAACGACTGCAGTTGATGCAGCTTAGCAATGGTGGACTGACCTATTGGCCGCAGCGGGGCCGCGAACACTGGTGGGGCAGCGTATATGCAGCCCATTTCCTGACCGAGGCCAAACGCCTTGGCTATGATGTGCCGCAATCTATGCTGGACAAATTATACCGCCGTCTGGAAAACCGTCTCAAAGATGTGCAGCCACGCTGGTATTATTTCAATGGCAGTCAGAAGCGTCAGATTTCACCTCGGGAGGTTCCTTATTCACTCTATGTACTGGCCCTGGCTGGCAAACCACAACGTTCGACCATGAACTACTACAAAGCACATCTGGATAAATTGAGTTTGGATGGGCGCTATTTGCTGGCGGCTTCGTATGCGCTTTCCGGCGATAAAAATCGCTATAAAGACCTCGTGCCAGTGCGTTTTGACGGCGAAAAAGCTGAGCCAATGCTGGATGGAAGTTTTGCGTCTTATGCACGGGATGAAGCCATCGCTTTGTACAGCTTGTTGGAAATTGATCCCAACAACAGTCAGGTTGGGGTCATGGCAAAACATGTGCAGGATCGCCTGCTGAGAGGCCGTCGGTATTGGAATACCCAGGAAAGGGCTTTCTCATTCCTCGCTTTAGGGAAAATTGCCCAGCAGGCTGCGAAGAGTACGGCCACGGCAACCGTCAAGTTCGACGGCAAAGTCATCGGAAATTATGATGGAGGGGATGCGCTGACCCTGACCACTGATCAACCTGGAAGCAAACGCTTTACCATTGAGACCAAAGGGGAAGGCAATCTGTTTTACTTCTGGGAAACAGAAGGCATCAGCCGTAGCGGAAGCTATAAAGAAGAAGATAGCTACATCATGGTCCGGAAAGAGTTTTACACCCGGGATGGTGGTCTGATCACCAACAATCAGGTTCGCCAAAATGACTTGGTGGTGGTGCGGATCAGCCTGAAATCTCTGACCAACAGCAATGTGGCCAATGTTGCCATTTCAGACATCCTGCCAGCAGGATTTGAGATTGAAAACCCACGCCTGACCCAGCTGCCAGCCAGCTTGAATTGGATCAAGAATCGTTCTTATCCAGAGTATCTGGATGTGCGGGATGATCGTCTCAATATGTTTGTCGCAGCTAATGGGAGTACGAGATATTATTATTACCTCGTCCGGGCTGTTTCTGCTGGTAATTTCCAAATGGGGCCAGTTGGCGCTGAGGCGATGTATAGCGCTGAATACCATTCTTACAATGGTGGTGGGGTCATGAAAGTATTGTCAAACTAAGCGACTTTATTGTCTGTTTTTTCATCAAAACAGGAGAACCATTTTTCCGTAAAATGGTTCTCCTCTTTGTTTTGGGCCTCCGATGAACTCTCGTATTTTTGCCAAACGTGAAAATTGAAGACATTCTCCATCTATACCTCAAGCACGAAAAACTGCTTGACTTCTCCGCTACTCTTAAACAGTCAGTGGATGATAAATTTCAAATTAAAGGCACCGCTGGCAGTCAGTCAGCTTTTTTGATCGCAGCTTTGTATCGCCTGACCCAGAAGAGCATTGTGGTGATGCTCAATGACAAGGAAGAGGCGCTCTACTTCCACAATGATCTGAAAGCATTGATGCCCAAGAAGGACATTTTCCTTTTTCCAGCCTCTTATAAACGGCCTTATCAGATTGAGGAAATCGACAATGCCAATGTGCTGCAAAGAGCAGAAGTGCTGAACGAATTGAATCACACCCGAACCGGGCGGCAAGTGATCGTAAGCTTTGCCGAGGCGTTGAATGAGAAGGTAATCAACAAACGCTCATTGGTCAAAAATACCCTGGAGATCAAAGAAAATGAGGCCTGCGGGATGGATTTTGTAGTGGACGTTTTGGAAGAGTATGGCTTTGAACGGGAAGATTATGTGATTGAACCAGGCCAATTCGCCATGCGTGGTGGCATTCTGGATGTATTTTCCTTTGCCCATGACTATCCCTATCGCATTGAGTTTTTCGGAGATGAAATTGAGCGAATTCAAACCTTTGATCCAGTAGATCAGACGGCAATCGAAGGAGACTCTATCAAACGGGTTTCACTCATCCCCAATATTCAGCGTAATCTTCTGCAGGAACAGAAGGTGTCATTTCTGGAATATATTTCCCCCAAGACGCTCATTTTTGCCCGTAACATTGATTTTGTAGAGACGGACCTGGGGAGAATGTATAAAAAGGCGGAGGAGTCTTTTGAGATTCTGTTGAACAAAAGTGGAGGTGCGGCTTTAAGCAAACAGCCCAAAGATCTCTATTTTCACCCAGATGAATTCCGCAAGCAGCTGAAACAGTTCCCAGTCGTTGAAATAACCAACGATCCCTATTATCAAATCCGCAAGCAGACCCTCGAGTGGAAAGGAAGTGCTCAACCGGCTTTTCATAAAGAATTTGATTTACTGGCGACACATTTCCGGGATAATACTGCGGTGAAAGTCGAAACCTGTGTTTTTAGCAATAATCCTAAGCAGCTCGAACGTCTGGAAGAAATCTGTGAGTCTCTTGAGAATCCGGTAGACTTTACGGGGATCATCGGCGAGTTTCACGAAGGTTTTTTGGACCATCAAATCAAAAAGGCCCTCTACACTGATCACCAGATTTTTGACCGCTATCATCGCTATAAATCTAATGCCAATGTCGCTCGCTCTCAGGCAATTACCTTGCAGGAGCTGCGGGAACTGAATCCTGGAGATTATGTGGTGCACATTCATCATGGTATCGGGAAGTTTGCAGGACTGCATACGATACAGGTTGGTGAACACATTCAGGAAGCGGCAAAGATCATGTACCACAATGGAGATGCCATTTTTGTCAATGTCAATGCACTCCACAAAGTTTCAAAATACACCGGGAAAGAAGGGAGCATTCCCAAACTGAGCAAACTGGGTTCCCCAGCCTGGAAGAAAGCCAAAGCCAAGACCAAAAAACGAATCAAAGAGTTGGCCTTTGATCTGGTGGCATTGTATGCCAAACGTAAAGCGGCTTCTGGTTTCGCTTTTACCCCCGACAACTATATGCAGCAGGAGTTGGAGGCGTCTTTCATGTATGAAGACACACCAGATCAGCTCAAAACCACGGCGGAGGTCAAAGCTGATATGGAGAAGAAATGGCCCATGGATCGCCTCGTATGTGGAGATGTGGGTTTTGGTAAAACAGAAATCGCCATACGCGCGGCCTTCAAAGCGGCCATTGATGGCAAACAAACCGCGATTTTGGTGCCGACCACGATTCTGGCCCTGCAACATGCGAAGACTTTTGCCCGGAGATTGAAAGAAATGCCGGTCGAAGTGGATTATGTCAATCGTTTTAAGTCCACGGCTGAGATCAAGGAAACACTGGCGAAAGTAGCCTCTGGTAAGGTCGATATCCTCATTGGTACCCATCGCCTGGTCTCTAAAGATGTCAAATTCAAAGAGTTGGGATTGCTCATCATTGATGAAGAACAGCGCTTTGGTGTCAATGTGAAGGAGAAACTGAAGCTGATGAAGGCCAATGTAGATACCTTGACCCTGACCGCTACGCCGATTCCGCGAACCCTTCAGTTTTCGCTGGCGGGTATCCGCGATCTGTCAGTGATTACCACGCCACCGCCCAATCGCCAGCCAATTGAAACCTTGGTAACCACTTTTTCCCCGACGGTGCTGCGGGATGCGATAACCTACGAATTGAAACGGGGTGGACAGGTGTTTTTCATCCATCCAAGGGTGAAAGACATTGAAGAAGTGGCCTCGTCAATCAAAAAACTGGTGCCAGATGCACGCATCAAGATTGGACATGGTCAGATGACAGGGCCCGAGTTGGAAAAAGTGATGGCAGGTTTCATCGAAGGTGGTTATGATATTCTGGTATCAACCACCATCGTGGAATCAGGTCTGGACATTCCCAATGCCAATACCATCATCATCAATGAAGCCAACAAATACGGACTGGCTGAATTGCACCAAATGCGGGGTAGGGTAGGACGCTCCAATCGTAAAGCTTTTTGTTATCTGCTGGCGCCTCCGGAAATCTCTTTGACGCAAGATGCACGCAAGCGTCTGAAAGCAATGGAAGAGTTTTCAGACCTGGGGAGCGGCTTTCACATTGCGCTGCGCGATTTGGATATTCGAGGTGCCGGTGATTTGCTTGGTGGTGAACAAAGTGGGTTCATCGCCGAAATCGGCTATGATATGTACCACAAGATTCTGGACGAAACCATCCGGGAGTTGAAAGAAGAGCATTTCGCCGATCTTTTTCCAGAGGAAGCCAAAAAGCAGCGTGAAATCATGGTGGATGACGTCAAGATTGATTTGGATCTCGACATTCGCCTGCCAGAGATTTATGTTCCCGCTATTCCTGAGCGTCTGAAGTTTTACCGACGCATTGCCGGAGCAGAGGAAGAATCTGAATTATTGGCCATTCAAAAGGAAATGCGGGATCGCTTTGGGCCCATGCCAGCTTCCGTGCTTGCCTTGTTTGATGCGACACGTATTCGGGAGGTGTCCCGTAGAGTTGGCATTGAGCGGGTTGTACTCAAGCAAAATATTCTGCGCTTTTATTTCATCAGCGATCAGGAGTCGCCGTTTTTCCAATCCAAAGCCTTTGACCGCATCATTGAATTTGTGCAGCTATACTCCGGGCGGGTTCGCATCAAGCAAAGTCCCAAATATATTTCTCTGATTTATGAAAATGTGGAGGTGATCAAAGAAGTGCTGGAAAAAGCCCGGGAGCTATACGACTTTGTGCATCAGGTGCAATCAGAGATGGAGGTAGAGTAGGGGATGATCAATTGAGGTCAACGCCCCATTCCGCTAATTCATTTGTCAGGGTACTAAATTTCTGCTCTATAATCTTGTATTGCTCGGATAGCCGTTTTTCTTGTCTTTCAAGATAAGTGGCCTCGATCATTCCTGGCTCAACCACTTTGATGCTCATGAAATGCAAATCCATCGCCTGCTGAAGAAGAAATGCATGTTCCTCCTTCAACGCATCTTCTTTCTTTTTTGATAAAACGCCCTCTTTCTTCAAGCTGAGCAAATGTTCAAGTGCAGCCAAACTCAGATAGGCCAGATACAGTTCATGCTGGATATTGTTTGAGAGAGCGTCCTTATTCTCTTGCTCTGATCCATGAGCAGGCATAGAGATCTTGAAAAAATCATAAGCTTCAACATGGAGGACTTTCCCGGTCCACTTTTCATTTTCCAGATAAACAATTGAATAGTTCTGTTGGACAAGTCGATTGATGGTGTAAGTCAGAACAAATTGACAGGTACAAAAAGTTCCTTCTGTTGCCGCATGGATTTGAGGTTGAATGCCCGCAATCAGATAGAGCGTATCCATTCTCTGCGAAACCCCAATTTTACTGCCAAGCAGGCAGTCTCCTTCCACCAGAATAGAGATGTTTAATGTATTGTTTGTGTAGGTGGAGTCAATGATTCTTTCTTTCGAAAAATGATATTCTGCTGAAGATTGGTCGCATTTACTGATAGAAAATGCTTCAATGATTTGAGCCTGACAATGACACATTATGATCAGACATAGGCTGGTAAAAAGGAATAGCCTTTTCATGGGTGCTTGATATTGGTGTAAAGAGAGTGCTAATCTAATTCTTTGAAAAATATCTTCAATCTTTTCCCCATCTTTTTCTCATAGGTGGAAAACTTCCCGGATCGACCGGTAAAATCTCATCCTGATAACTCACCCGATCAAAACAGACTTCGTGAATGTTGTTGTAACGACCGGTCGCAGCGGACATGCCCCAATAGACCTGGGGATTGCCGCCAAAAACCGCCAGTAAATCAACTTGCGCAGCGATTCGCTCCTGTCCATCGATCCGTACGGATAGCTGTTTGACTTGTGGATTCCACATCACAATGAATGAATGTCGGCGGCAATCTTCGATATTGGGAATCACATTGGGACCGGCCAGGTCATTGGCATGACCGACGCGTCCGTTGAGCATGATGGCGAGATGGTCTTCAGCCGGATCGTCGAGATGATAGTTGCGCCAGGTGTCGATTTCAATGCCGACCGAAGGCCGCAGTCCTGAAAAACCGATGCCTTCTCCCAGATAGCCGAGTTGATTGCTTTGGGGCGTCATGATGAACACCATGCCATCCGCGCCGCTGCGGTCTTCGCAGCCCATCATGATGCTCAGCTCGACTGCAAAGGGCTCAGCCAGGCTGATGGGACGTTTGTACCAGATCGATCCGGCAGTATAATCTTCTGCTTCCGTCAGGCGAAAACAATCCTGATCGGTCAGATAGGTCGCCCCCCGAATGGTGAAATCATCGATGTAGGCGCGTTGGGCAGAGGCTTTCGGAAAGAAGATAAGCCCGCAGAATAGCAAAAATAGAAACCGCATTGGCACAAAAGTGTTGGGTGAAAAAATGCCTGCGAGTGTGTGTCAATAAGAGTCTATCGGTTTCAAGTCTGTAACCAGCCGATAAATGTCAGCCATGTGCAAGGTGCAATTGATAGACTTAAAAAAGATATGCTGGTCCAGACCCGTTACAGTCTTAATCTCCCAGAGATTGTCGTCTCTTCTAAAATAGGAATCAATGACAGGGTACTCCTGGTTGACAATGACATATTCCTTGAGGGAGGGAAGTTTTCTGTAGTGAAAAAATTTGTCTCCCCGGTCGAAAGCGGCTGTGCTTTCAGATAATACTTCCATGATCAGAATGGGGTTCACAATTGCCTGCTGATCAATGTCGCTGGTCTGTGGATTGTCGCAGACAACCGAAACATCCGGGTAGAATGTGCGTCTGGTCGCATCAATTCTGATTTTGAGATCGCTGTTGAAAACCCTGCATTCTTTCTTTCCATTTCTCAACTCAATCCCCAGGCTAACTCCCAGATTCATGCCAATCAAACTATGATTGGGCGTACCTCCTGCCATGGCGACGATAAAGCCATCATGATATTCATGCTTTACATCTGACTCTTTTTCCAGAGCCAGATATGCTTCGTATGAATAAGATGAAACTGCTTTTTCTGCCATGATTGTTTCCTTTGTTCCAAGATACACAAACTTTAGGAGTCATGCTGCTCATGAAACGCCATGAATACGGATGGTCCGTTTCATAAATGTGATCGTCTCCCCTGCGACTTTTCCACATAATGCCTTGCCCAATGGGGAAGCCATTGACAGGGCAAAACACTTTTCGCCTTCCCACTGAAGTTTCCCCAGACTAACAGAAAAGTAATACCAGCCTTCATTGGTCTGAACCAGACTGCCAAATCCTATGGTCTCTGATGGCGTTTCCGGTTTGATCTTTTCCAGCATCGTCAGCAGTTTGTGATTTTGAGACAATTGTTGATTCAGTTGGTTGATACTTTGTTTGATCATTTCCCGGCTGGTTTCAAATTTGTCGCCGGCACTGCTCTTGGTGTCTTCGCTGGCTGCTTTCTGGGCATCACTGATGTCCGCTTTCAATTGGTCAATTTTTTCATTGAGGACGGAAAGGCAATGCTGATGGAGCTGAGGTTTATCAATCATCCTGTGAAAATCTGAAAATAGAATGTCCTACTGTTTGGGTAAAAAAACCATCACGGCGGCGGCTACAGCGCTCATCAGGTCCCGTGGCTCGACCGTTGCAACTGGATATGTAAACTCCCCTTTCTTACCAGGAAACACCTGATTGCCAACCACGCTTGCAAAGGGTTTTTCAAACATGCCCTTCTCTCCTTCATAAATTTTCCCATCTTCAACAGTGGCAATGGGAGATTCAAACCAGCCTTTTCTGCCCTGATACAAACGATTTTCCTCAATGAAAA
>JBCBZF010001070.1:0-2475 GCA_039815525.1 Bacteroidota bacterium
CATCGGCGTGGTGTACGGACGAGATGGGGAGGTTGCAGAAGAGACCTTTGCACAGGCTTTTGGTTCACTGGCTTTGTTTGTGTTGCTCCCATCAGCGATCACATTTTATGGATTTTACTTCCTAATTTTCCCACATTTTTTGCTCAAAAAGAAATTTTGGCAAGCTGCTGGTTTAGGGCTTTTCATTGCTGTATTTGCGGTGAATATCGGCGCCTCGCTGATCGAGTTTCAATATAATGAAAGTTGCTTTGCGGACCCTTCAACGGAGGACGAAAACATTCTGGGAGCCTTTATCTTTGGAACCTTTGTGGCCCTGCTTTCTGGTATCATCGCCCTGGTCATTCAGGGCTTTCTGGTCTGGTTTGAAGAAATCAAACTCAAGGAAAATCTGCGACAGCGAAACGAAGAAATGGAGTTGGCGCTGGTCAAAGCCAAACTCGATCCGCACTTTCTGTTCAACACCATCAACAATATTGACGTCCTTGTGACGCGGCAGGCAGACAGAGCGTCAGATTATCTCAATAAGCTTTCCGAAATCATGCGTTTTACCCTCTACGAAACGCATACCGATCGCATCCCACTCAACCAGGAACTGCGTTATATCGAGAAATACATTGACCTGCAGAAGATTCGGACCAGCAATCCTGACTATGTGAATTACTCCATTGAGGGCGATGCTTCTCAGCGCAAAATTGCGCCCATGGTGTTTATCCCTTTTATTGAAAATGCCTTTAAACATACTCATAATAAGAAGTTGAAAAATGCCATTGATATCCGCATACAGATCGAGGATGAATGGGTATCCATGCACTGTGAAAATAAAACTGATTACAGCCGGGTAGATGAATCAGGATTCAGCGGTCTGGGCAATGAACTGATCCGCAAGCGTCTGGAACTCTTATATCCGGAGCAGCATCATCTCGAAATCAAACAATACGACAATCGCTATCGTGTCAATCTGAGCATTCAACATGGATAATTTACACTGTATCATCATTGAAGATGAACCACTGGCCATGGAACGCACCCAGGCATTTGTGGAAAAAGTCCCCTTTTTACAACTGGATGCCACTTTTGAAGACGCGCTCAATGGTCTGGCCCATTTGAATGCAGAAAGGGTTGATATTCTCTTTCTCGACATCAACATGGACGAATTAAGTGGGGTCGAATTATTGGAAAGTGCAAAAATAGACAGCCAGGTAATCATTACGACTGCTTATCAGGAATATGCGCTGAAAGGCTACGAATTGAATGTGACTGATTATCTGCTCAAACCCTTTACCTTCAATCGTTTTCTGCAGGCGGTCAACAAAGCCCGGGAAAATCTCCAGACGGCTGAGCCAGCAGTTGAACCCGAATTTGTCTTTATCAAGACCGAAAATCGACTCGAAAAGGTCAATGTCTCCGACATCCTCTATATTGAAGGCATGCGGGATTATCGGCGGATTCATACTGCTGAAAAGCGGATCATGACTCTGCAAAACTTCCGGGAATTAGAAGAGATGCTGCCAAGCCACCGGGTGTGCCGGGTGCATAAATCATTTATGGTTGGTTTGAACAAAATTGAGTCGATCGAGCGCAGCCGTATCCGTATGGTTGGGCAATATATTCCGATCTCAGAGAGTTATCGTAACGCCTTTTTTCAGCGTATTCAGCGTACCTGACCTCTGGTGGCGTCTAATCTCCAATTTTCTCCTCCCTGACTCACAGACAGATTTTCCCTTTTTGCAGACATCCATTTCCCACACACCAATCGAAATTGAAGACCAGTAGACTTCCCTGAATATTTGTACCGTCCGCTTGACAACAAATATTCACAATGAAGCAATTATTGATACCAATCCTCTTGTTGGCTGTACACATCCAATTTTCATTTGCACAAAATCTGACCCAGACCGTTCGCGGCACCATTCACGACATCGACAGCAACAACCCGCTCTCAGGGGTAAAAGTGATCGTTCTGAACGGGGATCAGCGGAAAGGCGCAATTTCAAATACAATGGGGCAGTTCCGGATTGAGCAGCTAGCAGTCGGCCGCATTAGCCTCCAACTGACCTATCCCGGCTATGAAGAGTTAATCCTGCCAAACATCGTGGTGAATTCAGGGAAGGAAGTCATCCTCAATCTGATGATGCAGGAATCGGCCATCAAATTGGATGAGGTGGTGATCCGCCCCAACGAAAACAAAGGCGAAGCCCAGAATGATATGGCCTTGATCAGTTCGCTTTCGGTTTCACCCGAGCAAACCAATCGCTACGCCGGAGGCTTCAATGATCCCTCTCGTATCCTCTCTAATTTTGCTGGTGTCACCAGTACCCAGGATGGGAGCAATGACATCATTGTGCGCGGCAATGCACCCAAATACATTCAGTGGCGGCTGGAGGGGATTCAAATCACCAATCCCAATCATTTTGCCGACCAAAGCGCAGTAGGAGGGGCCATCAGTACCCTCAACAACAATCTGCTGTCAACCTC
>JBCBZF010000910.1:0-2980 GCA_039815525.1 Bacteroidota bacterium
CCGAAGAGTGCATATACTTCTACTGGACGTCCGGAAGCGGTTACCCCTTTCTGGAAAGATGTTCCTACATAGGCCGCAAACCGCTTAACAACTTCTTGATATAGCGGCTTATTGGCGAATTTTTTATTGGCCAAATCAGTTGCGAAAATGGCATAAAACCAGCGGGGAATACTTTGGATGGTCTCAGTTGCCTGCCCGATTGCACGTAACAAGAGTGCATTAGGGGGCAATTTGGTGCCCCAGGCAGTGTCGAGGGCCGAAGAGGCACAATACAGGTGAGAACCACCACAAATGCCACAGGCCCGTGGGGTGACAATCAATCCAGATTGAGGGTCTTTGCCAACCAGAATCTTTTCAAAGCCGCGGTACATTGCGGCCTGGGTATGGGCACGGGTTACGACGCCGTCCTGCATGTACACTTTCACATCCAGGTCGCCTTCCACCCGGCCCACGGGGGAAATATTGAGTTCTTTGACGTTTGCCATTATTTCAGATTTTTTCGGAGGAAAAGCTATTTGGAGTTTCCGTAATTACTGGCAGATTCCGGCGCACCGGTAACTTTACCAATTCCAGCTTTGAACCAGTATGCAAGTTTGCTTTCACCCGGAGGGGTTTCCTTTGGCAGGAAGCCAAGGTATTTCATGGTCTTAAAGACAGAGCCTTTTTTCAGATCATGATGGGGGAAACCTGGCTCAGTGCAGCCAAGACAAGGGTGATTGGCGCGGGTTTTGGAGCTTTGTCGATTCCACAGTATGCGGTTGCAACTGGCATGGGTCATGGGTCCCCGACAGCCTACTTCGTAGAACAAACAGCCGCCTCGTTTCCCAAAAGCGCCATCGACTTTCTCACTGAACGCAACTGCATTGGTACAGCCGTTCTGAACGAAGTCTGAGAAGAATGTTTTGGGACGATGGTATTCGTCAACCAGGACATCCTGAATACGCCCAACGGAAATGGCGACCAAAATCTGGGTGATCCAATCCGGGTGAGCGGGGCAGCCAGGAATGTTGATCACGGGCAGGCCACCTTTGGAGACAAAATCCGGACCGAGAAAGCCACCTTTTTGTCGTTTGTGAAACTGCATACCCGTCGATTCAGATGGGTTGGGAGGCACAGCGGGAATCCCACCGTAGGTTGCGCAATCACCGATTGCAACCACAAATTGGGCTGCATCAGCCAATTCCCGAACCCAATCCATCATCGGACGGTCCGAAAAATAGTTCATCCGTCCGGTTCCATTGGGTCCCTGAATGATACTGCCTTCAAAAACAAAAATGTCGAGTTGTGTCTCACCGGATATGCAACTTTTCATCAGGTCTCCTACCTGATGGCCTATTTCCAGGCCAACGGTTGGGTGCCAAAGGATGTTGATACCAAAATCAGTGATTAACTCTACAACGGTTGGTTCTTCAGCGTCCAGAAAGGACATGGTGTTGCCGCTACAGGCACCACCTTGAAGCCATAATACATTAGCCATAGCGAGTTAGTAGTGTAATAGGAGAAAAATGCTATGTCTAAACCTATGACTTTTTTAGGGTCAAAAAAAGTATTTTAGAAATTATTTTCTAAAATATTTTAACAAGCACCCAAATCAGGAAATTAAGGCCGGTGAAATCAACAGATTCCACTCTTCTTTTCCAGATTGATTGAGCACAGGACGAATGAAATGCCACACTTCGCAAAAAAAGGCAGTACGTGAATGATTCTTTGAAAAAAGGTTTGAAATCGGTACCGTCAGGATAAATCGGGTAATTCTTTCTGGCAGGGAATCGATGTAATCACCGTGTTCCAAATCAATCTTTTCCCGATCAATATGAAACTGCAGACGATGGGTAATCTGTGCAGTCAATTTGGCGTAGAAGTCTTCAACAAGTTGAAAGCTGGCTGGATACAATATTTTCATTTCACCCAGATTGCAGAATACATATTGATAGGTGGTGAGCAATTGCCAGATATGCTCTAGCTGGATATGAAAATCAAGAAAATGAGGATAGTTCCGAAAATGCGAAAGCGTCTCTTTCAAACGTTCTTCCAAAATCTGGTCATGCGCCGCAATGATCTCCGCTTTGTTTTTGTAGTGGTAGGCAAGGTTCCCGACACTGATTTCAACATCATCTGCAATCAGTTTCAGGGTTGTCTGCTTCAAGCCGCGTTCATTGAGCAGGCGGAGTGAGGCTTCCAGAATTTTATCTTTCGTGCTAGGCATACAATCAATCTCAGTTTTGACACAATCGAATCTTCCCCTCATTCAACGCCAGATTGCCCCGCTGGTCTTTTGCGGCTGAACGACGCAGATAGGAGCCTTCCAGTCGGGCTTTCTTTTCGGATATCTGGGACTTGATGTATCGGATAATCAAAAGAAAAGGGTCTTCGTGGTACACAAAGACCAAAAAGATTTGCCAGGTCCCTGCCAGTTTTGATACCCAGTCGAAGACCACGGTATCCTGCAACCAGAGATCTTCCTCCAGAAAAGCAAGATCTTCCATTTGCCCGGGTTGGTCATGAAACAGGCTTGCCTGTTTATGAGCCAATAGCAGGGAGTAAGTATGTTGGTCCAACTTTACCTTCATGATGGCAGGTTCAATTCGTTGAGGGAGACCCTACGGTCTAACATGACCCGTACTTCTTTTTTTCCAGACTCACTTGCGTAAGGAAGCATGATTTGCCAAAGGTACTCTCTGGCGGAAAGTTGCGTCCCATCTCTGGCCCACAAATCATGGGTCGCTGGCCAGCTATGCACTTGTTGCACGAGCATTCGAGCCAAAAAGTGAATTTCCTGGTCCGCCAGATCCCGGATAGCCCCCCGAGCAATATTAAAGTGTATACTCTCTGTGAAACGACTTAACTGCCAATCCATGAGAGCCTGGATTTTCATGAATAAATCGGGAAAAGATCGCTGAATTCCAAGGCGGCGGAAGCGGCCCTTTATGATGTCACCCAGCTGACCGGGTTTCAGCGATTGGTGATCTTTGCCGGGACG
>JBCBZF010000845.1:0-3236 GCA_039815525.1 Bacteroidota bacterium
ATTTAGCTGAAACCTTTATGTTTTGGTTTGGTACAGCGATTTTATTGTACTTCTCAGGCAATCTTCTGCTTTTTCTGTACAGTAGTTTGGTGGCCAGCCTGGATGTTGAAACCAATTATCAGATTTGGGGGATTCATGCTGTACTAAACATTTTGCTATATTCCATGTATACCATCGCCCTGTGGAGCAAACCGGAACAGAGAATATCAGCCAAATTTTCCTGATCAGTGCCCTGATGATGTCTGCCCTTGCCATCTTTGTGGTGGTGTTTGTCCTGGTCTATCAGCGAAAAATGATCAGCCAGCAGATGCAGCTTAAACAAATGGAGGCAGAACACCAGAGAGAATTACTGAAAGCGAGTATCCAGAGTCAGGAATCTGAACGAAAGCGGATAGCACAGGATTTGCATGATGAGGTGGGGGCGGCTCTGTCTGCCATTAAACTTCAGGTAGGGCAAGTGCGAAAACTGGCAGAGCGCCAGGAAGCAGTAGAAAAACTCTCCGAGACCGCGCGCGACCTCATTGCGACAACAATTCAAAACGTGCGGCGCATTTCGCACGATTTGCTTCCACCTACATTGGAAAGATTGGGATTGGCATCTGCATTGCGGGACCTTGCCCGTCGGGCTGACACCGAAACGGGTCCTCGCATTCACTTTCTCGAAGCAGGGAGAAATCGACGATTGCCAATAGACATGGAGATGGCCCTCTACCGCGCTGGACAAGAATTATTGACCAATGCCATTCGACATGCTGCGTCAAAGCAAATTGAGTTGAAGGTGAACTGGCTGGAAGAAAAAGTCTTACTTGAGGTGGTGGATGACGGTATCGGAATGCAGCCAGAAAATACAGCCAAAGGATTGGGTATGATGAATATCAAAAGTCGTTTATTGCCTTTTGATGGAAATATGAATATTCTGCCTCCAGAAAGAAGTGGAACCCGCATTCAGATTCAGATGCGTTATCCAAGTCCTGGGTTATCCTATCCAATTGAATGAGTATGCAAAAGATTGGCCTCGCCATCGTTGATGATCACGCCCTGTTTCGCTCTGGGCTTGCCTCAATGTTTGATTTCGTGGAGCACATTGACGTACGCCTTCGGGCCAGTAACGGCCAGGAGTTGTTGGATGCCCTTGGCCAGCAGGATATTAATGTGGTTCTTCTGGATCTGGATATGCCTGTCATGGATGGCTTGGAAGCTACCCCAAAACTAAAGGCTCAATACCCTGACCTAAAGATTTTGATTTTGTCCATGCACGATGATGACGGCTATATTCTAAAGCTCATGGAGTTGGGGGCCAATGGCTATTTACTCAAAGATGCTGAAATCGAGGAAGTGATCCTCGCCATCGATACCGTACATCAGAAAGGACTCTTTTTCAATGACCGGGTAGCGAAGGCAATGCATACCAATTTGGTTGGGAATCACACGAAAGCAGGAAGTGTGCCCCAAACCACTCCTGATCCCCTGACAGATCGGGAAAGAGAGGTCCTGATCCACATTTGCAATGAATTGACAACCGCAGAAATCGCAGAAAAGATGTTTTTGAGCCCCCGCACCATCGAGGGCTACCGAAATCGCTTGCTGGAAAAAACTGGCGCCCGTAACACTGCCGGGCTGGTTGTCTATGCAGCCCGTAAAGGCATGGTCAATTGATCAGCCATACTTCTGGGTCATATATTTGAATGATTCTTCAATTAGATCTGACAAGACCGCCAGATTGACATCTTCCAGCTTATTGATATAGAGACAAGACTTTCCAGTCTTGTGCTTTCCCAACTTTTCCATCAGTATATCATAGCGTTCAAAACCAGGCATGATATACACGGTGAGACTTTGTTTACGGGGAGAAAAGCCCACCTTCATGAAGTCCCCTTCCCGTCCACTTTCATATTTATAGTGATAGCTTCCAAAGCCTACAATGCTTTTGCCCCACATTTTGGGCTCCTCTTTCGTGATTCTTTGCATGACCTCCAGCATGATCAGACTGTCTTCTCGTCTTTTGTCATTGCTGACTTGAATCAGGAAGTCTTGAACCGACAAATCTTCATTGAGCGTGGTTTTATTGGGGGTTTTGGCCATGAGATGAATGAATTTAGGAGGGGTAAGGCTCGAACAGAGAGAGAGAAAGTAAGAAGATGGTTAATAATCACGGATGTATCACAAGCTCAACATTGTTGTAATCTATGAGCTGAGTTACACTAATTTACCAGAAAAGCATCAGGATATGTGAGACTCTGTGATGAAAGTTTATAGAATCGTGATGTCTGCGTCAGTGTATAGGCCTTTCTTTGATAGATATTAAAACCATCTTCTTTTCAATCAACCCCTAAACCCAATGGATAAACAATCAGCTACCATCATCCAGATGCCTGGACCGGTTCCTCCACTGCCACCGGCAGCGTAAGTGGCACCTCAGTGCTCTTTCCCATTTGTCCCCGACCGAAAAAAATGCGAGTTTGCCAGAAACCAAACGCTACTACTCGCCCATGGCTGAACAATGGATGGATCAATCCACCAAGATCCGCGCCGGAGAAGAACTGGATGTTCAAAAGTTGGAGACTTACCTACTGGAAAAGCTGCCGGATGCCAATGGCAAACTCCAGATAGAGCAGTTCCCCAATGGTTTTTCCAACCTTACCTATCTGATTAAATTAGGCGAACGACAGATGGTGTTGCGTCGCCCTCCTTTCGGCGCGAATGTGAAATCGGGCCATGATATGTCGCGTGAATATCGGATTCTGTCTCAACTGGAGGGGCATTATCCCAAAGTACCCCGGGCATTGTTATACACAGATGATCCGGAGGTGATTGGGGCAGAGTTTTATGTCATGGAAAGGGTAGCTGGTGTGATTCTCCGGCCCAAAATGCCGGCTGAGATGATACCAGATCAAGCCACCATGGCAGGTATTGCACATGCCTTGATTGAGACTTTTGTGGAATTACATGCAGTCGATTACCAGGCATCTGGATTGGGAGAGTTGGGCCGGCCTGAGGGCTACGTCGGACGACAAATCAGTGGCTGGGCCAAACGCTACACCAAAGCCAAAACCGATGAAATTCCCGAAATCGACAAACTGATCCAATGGCTTGATCAACATCAGCCTGCGGAATCATCGGCATCCTTGATCCACAATGATTTCAAATACGACAACATGGTTTTGGCTGCCGATGACTGGACCAAAGTCATTGCGGTCCTCGACTGGGAAATGGCCACGCTGGGTGATCCACTCATG
>JBCBZF010000255.1:0-7404 GCA_039815525.1 Bacteroidota bacterium
CAACATTCCCTCAAAAATACCAGTCCTGTGTTAAATTTTCATAAAAAAGTAGCCTTCTCCATAAAAAATATTCATATCTTTAAGCTTGCCTAATTCTCAGGCAACGACACTAGGACACGATTAATAAGACACACGGCCAGTTTTCTATGCGGTCTGTTGATGCCAATTTGCCTTTTCGGGTTGTCTACTCCATCTACCATCACGAATATCTAGGACACCTTATTTCTGCCAATTATGTACAAGAGTTGGGCAATGGCGAACTCAGTTTGGTCCATCAGGGTGCGCATCCAGGTACCCTTGCTCAGTTTGCCAGCGCACTGGATCAGACAGATGAATGGCTGATCCAGAAACTTGCAGAAATCAAGCCCCAGGCCATCGTCAAGCGTTTCAAGGGAGACCCAAGGGCGCTCATTGAGTTTTTTACTCAGAAATACAATGGGCAAATCGAGACCCTTGCCCAGTCCTTCATCCAAAAACGCCTGGCCGAGGTGCTGCCAGCCCTGCGGGATCGCTTCGTCAGCATCATGGGCAATGATGGGTATCCTGCTCAGGAACCAGTGGAAGTGATTGCAGAAGAAGCCAGTGTGCATTTCCATTTCAAGCGACTCGAAGATGAGACCCGCTACTATACAACCGTATTTCTCAATGGAGAAAGGGTCATGATCCACAAACTGGAAGCACAATTGATCTGTCTCAATCCAGCCTGGATCCTGCGGGATAAGCAGCTTTTTTCTTTTGAGAAAGACATGGATGGTAAAAAGCTTCGGCCATTTGTCAAGAAGCATCACATTGCCATACCCCGCCAGAAAGAAGAAGAGTTTTTCAGAAAATTCGTGCCGCAGGTACTCGAAAAATACACCGTAATTCCTGAAGGATTTGCAGTGGAAAAAGTCAAAGCCGAACCGGAGTTTTCCATTTTAGTCAAGGACCACAACAGCAGTTTTTCTTTCGTCCCACAAGTCAGTTATGACCGTTTCACCCTGCCTTTACGAGACATTGGCAAGGTCAAGGCCTTCATGGAAAAAACCGGCGAAGACTTTACATTCTATACTGTCCAGCGTGACGATAATGAAGAAAAGCGCATTGTCGACCTGCTAAAAGACATCACGCCCAATGGGACGCACAGCATGACGCCCTGGCAAAATGTCGAAAAAGACCGTGGCTTGACCTGGCTATCTGCCAATACACAATTTGTCCAACAAAACGGCATTGAGATCCGCCAGGAAAACCAACAATACCGGATCCAACTGGACCGTCCGGAGATGCGCCTCACCACCAAGGAAGATGGCGATTGGTTTGATATTCAGGCAGTGGTTCTGATTGGTGGTTACGAAATTCCCTTCATCAAATTCCGCAATCACATCCTGCGCAGTCAGCGGGAGTATAAATTACCGGACGGAACCATTGCGATCTTGCCGGAAGATTGGTTCTCAGATTATCGTCATTTGCTGGAGGTTTCCGAAGAGCGAGAAGCTGATACCATCAGCATCAAAAAGTACCAAGCGCCTCTGCTCAATTTCCCATCTCGTTCAAACGGGATGAACCGCATGTTTGAGGCTCTGCAGGTCATTGAAGAGATCCCGCATATTGATCCGCCCACCAATCTGCACGCCACCCTTCGTAACTATCAGGCCGAAGGTTTTAAATGGCTGGCTTTCATGAAGGAGAGCAATATGGGTGGGATTTTGGCGGACGACATGGGTTTGGGTAAGACCTTACAAACGCTGACCTTGCTTCAAAAGGAATTGGAAAATGGGGTTGAAACTGCTTCTTTGATTGTTTTACCTACCTCTCTGATCCAGAACTGGCAAAATGAAGCCCACAAATTCACCCCTAACCTTCGAATCTTTCAGCATACTGGTATCAACCGCCCCCGCAATCCGGAGGTTTTTGCCCAATACAATCTCATACTGACTACCTATGGCATTGTCCGGCAGGACATTGAGATGCTTAAGGAGTATCCGTTTCATTTTGTGATTTTGGATGAAAGTCAGATGATCAAAAACCCAGACTCCAAGACGTCCAAATCCGTTCGGAAATTGATTGCCAGACATAGGCTATCGCTGACCGGTACCCCGATTGAGAATACCGTCATGGACATTTGGTCCCAAATGGCATTTCTCAATCCTGGTTTGCTGGGTTCAGAATCCTTTTTCAAGAAATTTTACGTCAGTCCGATCGAAAAGGACAAAGATCCCAAACGCTCGGCAAAACTGCGGCGTATCATTTATCCCTTTATTCTTCGAAGGAAAAAACAACAGGTAGAAAAAGATCTGCCAGACCGAATAGAGAAGTTGCATCACTGCGGTATGACTGACATCCAGCAGGAGTTGTATGAAGAAACCCGCAGCAGCTACCGCAATTATCTGATGGAATTGATCAGTCAGGGAGCCTGGAAAAAGAATAAGCTGAACATTCTCACCGGCCTGCAAAAACTCCGGCAAATTGCGATTCATCCTCAGTTGTTGGATAAAGAAGCCTATTCTCTGAAGGATTCGGGAAAATATCTGGAAGTCAAGCGTTTGTTGCGGCAGGTATTGAATAAAAAACGCTCAAAGGTGTTGATTTTCTCCCAGTTCGTGAAGATGCTTCACTTATTGCGAGACGACTTGCTGGCAGAAGGCATCGCCTTCAACTATCTGGATGGCAGTACCAAAGATCGTCAAAAGCAAGTCGACACCTTCCAGAATGATCCAAGTATCAAGGTCTTTCTAATCAGTCTGAAAGCAGGGGGAGTCGGTTTGAATCTGACTGCCGCGGATTACGTATTCATTCTCGATCCCTGGTGGAATCCCGCTGTCGAAAATCAGGCAATTGACCGCTCTCACCGGATCGGCCAGGACCGCACGGTCTTCTACTATAAATTCATCACCTCTGAGTCTATTGAAGAGAAAATCCTCAACCTGCAAAGGAAAAAGGCTCAGCTATCTGATGACATCATTACAGTGGAGGAAGACATGTATAAATCACTGGATGCAGTGGACCTTGAAGACCTGTTGACCAATTGAGATGCGTCCCTGGATTCGCAAGGCAATTCTTCAAAAAAGCATCTCTCTCCTGCCCTGGGGAAGGAAAATTCATGATTTTTTACAGGAAAAAGTCCTGCGCAGCAATCAAATCAGCGATTTCTTTCTTACTGATCGTTTACAGCATGTTGAACGTCATGTTCAAGCCTGGCGAAAGCATCAAGGTGGCATACCAAATCGAAGTCTTGAACTGGGAACCGGATGGTATCCAATCGTTCCGTTGGGGATGTATTTATGCGGTGTAAATGAGGTCCATACCGTGGATCGCTACGCCCATCTGCGGGACCGCTATGTGCAGAAGCTTGGACAATTCCTGGTGAAATGGCATCAATCCGGCCAGCTTCAATCTATCTTACCATCTATTCGAGCTGATCGGTGGGAAACTTTTCTGCGATTGCAAGAGCATGGGTTTCGTTGTAGAGATCTACCGACAATGGGTATTTTCCCTGTGGTCGCAGATGCACGAAAGCTAGCATACGAAGACGGGTATTTTGACTTCATTCACTCCAACAATACATTTGAGCATCTACCGCTTGGCATTCTTTCTCCATTGTTGAACGAATTCGTCCGGGTTTGCCATGAGGATGGACTCCAAAGTCATTATATTGACCTGGTGGACCATTATTCTTATCATGATCCTGCAATTGGGCCGTATCATTTTTTACAATACTCGGATCGGCAATGGAAATGGATCGAAAATCGCTTCCAATCTCAAAATCGAATGCGGGTAAATGAACACAGGCGTTTATTCAAGGAGGCCGGTCTGCAAATACTTGATGAAGTGGTGGAAAAGGGACCAAAAGCCGCATTGACCAACATTCCGCTGAGTATTCGTTTTCAGAACATGGCAGAGGAAGATGTATCGGTTACCTATGTACAATTCATTGCCCGAAGCGCTCACTGACGCACCAACTCAAAGCGCAGCTTCCGGACAATCTCAATGGTCCCATGCTGGCTCAGAATCAAATCTTCTTCCAAACGTTCCAGTTGAAGCACACCATTTTCGAGGCAATATCGGAAGCCACGATCGCTGATGACGTTGCCACAGGTCATAAAAGGCGGGCAGGAGGTGCCACTTGATTCAAAATGCATGCTATCGCGCCTGATGCGGAGGTCTCCGAAAAATGTGGGAGCGATATATTGACCCTGCGCATCAATCTCAATAGAAAAGTTCATGGTATCAGATTCGAATACCGTTGTATCTGCCACAATGGGTCCGTTGAAGTCTGTAACCCGGCGCTCGTGGATACGCCGCACCCCAAGGTAGCTGCCTACGACTTCAGCAAGGTCGACCCGATTGGTACAGTCTTCTTCAAGTGGATCAATCTTTTGTATATCCAGGGGGATATTCTGCCAAAGAGGGTTCTCTGACTGGCAGGCGCATAGAGATACAAGGAAAATGGTCAAAATGAAAAGGCGCATCATGCAGGGTTTACCACATGACGCGCCTCCCAAATATTTTGCTGCATTACTCGCCGGAGAAATCCATGGCTTCCAGCAAATCAGCAGAAATGCCCACACTGGAGAAACCACCATCGTGGAAAAGGTTCTGCATGGTGACCTTGCGTGTGTAATCCGAAAACATCATGATGCAATAATCTGCACATTCCTCGGCAGTCGCATTGCCCAATGGGGACATGGCCGCACCATAGCCAAGCATTTTGTCAAAACCAGCCACTCCCGTTCCGGCGGTAGTGGGCGTAGGCGACTGAGAAACCGTGTTTACCCGAACATTGGCTTTTTTACCATAATGATAGCCAAAACTCCGGGCAATGGATTCCAGCAGGGACTTGGCTTCGGCCATGTCATTGTACTCACTGAACGTACGTTGCGCTGCAACATAACTCAGCCCGAGGATGGAGCCCCATTCATTCATCATGTCGCGCTGGTAAAGCGCTTGCATGATTTTGTGGAAAGACATCGCTGAGATGTCGTATGTCTTATGCAGCCAATCGTAATTCAAATTGGTGTAGGTTCGCTTCTTGCGGACATTGGGAGACATGCCGATGGAATGCAGGACAAAATCAATTTTGCCAAATTCCTTTTCCGCAACATCTAACAGATTGCCCAGGTCTTCCATATTGGTTGCATCAGCTGCGACCAACTGAGAACCCGTTTTCTCAGCCAAATCTTTGATTTTACCCATCCGGAGCGCCACCGGCGCGTTGGTCAGCACAAAGTTTGCGCCTTCATCTTTGGCACGTTCTGCGACTTTCCATGCAATGGAGAGCTCATCAAGTGCACCGAAGATGATGCCGTTTTTTCCTTCGAGAAGTTGCTTGCCCATATTCTTTTTCTTGATTCGTTCGTGTGTCAAAAGAAACGGCCAAATACGAAAGAAAAAGAAGAAAATTCAAACTGCCGATCTCAATACTTCACGACTTTGCGATGAATCAATTGATCATCCAGCCTCAATCGAACAATATAGGAGCCTGGCGCCAGATCAGATATATCCAGTTGCAAATGCTTGGTATTGGCGAACTGCTGTTGCAAGACTTCTCTGCCATCGATGCTCAAAACAGACACCAACACTTCCTTCGCGAGACTTTGATACTTAATCTCAAGGTGATTTTGAGCAGGATTGGGGAAAATATCAACCGACGCCTCCAGTTCATCTTCAACTGAAGTGGGCCAAATGCTCACGACCTGAAAGCTGGTCCACAAGCCATTCTCAAACAACCAGAAAAGATTATTGGCGTAGGACATGCCAAAAGAATTACGGCCTGGGGCAAAAGCAGGTAATTGACAATACCCATTGTAGGTCATATTGGCCCGATTGATAAACAACAAACGCTTGTTTTGAAAGTCATAGATGCCATACTCACGGGTTTCACAACCAGTGTAGACAATGGAATTGCTGTTGATGCTGTCCAGTCCTACTGGAAGGTTCAGGATGGAATCAATGCTGATGGTATCATTGCTGGGACGATCAAAGCGGTAAATGAATCCATTGTCATAATAAATGATTGCATTTGCGTCGGTATCCAAATCACCTACTGATTGGGAGTTGGGCTGTCTGGCGCCCAGTAGATTCGCACCGGTCCCGGTCGGATATCCGTTTGAGGCTTCCAGATTATGTAACCAAATACCACTGTTGCTAAATCCATTTCCTTCAAATTGTCCTGCCGATGGGTTCCACCAGGCACCACGATAATCAAAGCCTGATGCCGGGCTGGTGAGGATGGTACCGGTCCCTGAATAACAATCTACTGGATAACTGGCAGAACCAGCATTGACACTGTAGTACAGGTCTGCATTAGGATTGTACACCACGCCAGAACGATTGTCGGTCCCAGCATTAGAGGCGCTCAACGTAAGGTTAGCAACGGCATCCTGGAGAGGCGTACATTGGCTGAATCCGAGATAGGGGAATAGCAGCGTAAGAGCAAAGAAGAAAGTGGTAAACAGTTTCATATTGTTGAGTAAAAGGTTGAAGTGCAAATGGTGTATAAAGATTTGGGATAGGCAACTATCATTCCCTACTACAGTATATTCAAAAACGGGGAGATTGCCCTTCATTCCAAATCATTGGTTATTGAATCAATAGGCTTCTGGTAAACCAGCGATCAGCAGTCCAGATTTTCAGGATATACAAGCCTTTGGACAAATCACCAATGTCTACAGTGCTTTCCTTCACCGAAGGAAAGGATTGTCGGCGTAGGATATTGCCATACAGATCGATGATTTGTACTCCCTTAATTCTGGCCTGACTTTGGGCCGTAAGTTGAATGCGTTCGCTAGCAGGGTTGGGATACATAACAATATCATCCGGTAAAATTTCTTTAACATTGGTCGTTCCGGCTCCTACCACCTGATAGCCATTCCATTTTCCCGAAGCATAGAGCCAGAAAAGGCCATTGGCATAAGACATCCCGAAGTCGCTCCGTTGGGGAGCGTCATCTGGCAGCTGGGTGAATCCATTGTAAGCCAGCGTCGTTTTGTTTACATATAGCAAACGTCGGTTTTCAAAGTCATAGATCCCATACTCTCTGTCTTCACACCCAACATACACAATGCTATGTTCATTGATGCTGTCCAGTCCCACGGGCAGGTTGAGGATGGAATCAGCCCGAATGCTGTCATTGGTGGCGCGATCGTAGCGGTAAACGGACCCATTGAAGTAATAAATGATCTCGTTGGCATCAGGATCGTAATCCCCAACTGATTGGGTAGAGGGTTGATTGGCAGCTAAAACCGACGATGCGGTTCCAGTTGGGAAGCCCGTGGTAGCATCCAATGGATGAACCAGAATCCCGATGTTGCCAAAGCCATTGCCTTCAAACTGTCCCAAAGCAGGGTTCCACCAGGCGCCCCGGTAGCTGAAATTGGCAAAGGGAGACGTTTGTAATACTCCTGAGCCAGTGTAGGTGTCGATGGG